>DAOPXQ010000108.1:0-7838 GCA_035352395.1 Treponemataceae bacterium
CCGATACACGGGAGCCGTGGCCGGAAGCCCGGCGGGAAGGGTTTCGCCCCCGCTCGTCGCGACGGCGCCCGCGGTGTCGTAAGGCGCGGACGCGGCGGCAAACTCGATATAGGCATCGTTATTGGTCCAGTTATCGTACCGATACTCAAAATCCCAGCGACCCGTCGCTTCGGCCGCTGGCGCGGGAAAAACCGCCCCGTCGAAAACGTCAAACCCGATCGCGTCGATCCAGTTGTCGGCGTAGTACTCGGGGGGAAAGGGGTCTTTGTAGGTGAATAGATCGCACGAGGATAACGCCACCGCAAGCGCCAAGGCCAGGACGGTCGCGCGCGGAGAGGGGAAACGGAGCTTCGATAAGGTCGATCTCTTTTTCATCATCTCTGTCAAGTATACCCCATCGCGCGCATATCTCACAATCTCCAAAAAAAGGCGTAACCCCGCCGCCCATAGGGGTGTTTAACCCTCCTTGACAAAATCTCCAAAAAACCCGATCCTGACGCCCGTCATGAGCATTGAGAACAGAATCGCGCCGCGCTACCCAGATTTTGCCCGCGCCAAATTAGAAGACCTGTGCCCGCTTCCGGGATTCCTGGAAGACGTGAGCAAAACCGGCTGCAAAGTGCGCCTTTCGCACGTTCTCGACGTCGACACCGACCGCGAGTATTGCCTCACGGTCCTTCCCGCCCTTAGATCGGGAATCCGCGAATTCGAACTGATCGTCAAACCCTGCTGGGTACGCGCCGAAAAAGACGCGGTCGAGATCGGTTTCAACGTCCTCCACTCCCCCGGCATCAAACAGTATAACCGCTACGTAGACATCCTCGCGGAGCTTGAGGAAGAAGAACTGCAGGAAGCCTAGGTGAGAGAACTCCCCGGCACCGCCTGGCTCGCCGTCCGCGATTTCCAAAACAACCTTTTCGACGAACTATCCGTCAATCCCGCAAAGCCCGGCTCCGGTACGCAAATCTGGGGCGACCTCGTGTACAAAGAAGGCCCCGCCCCGGAAAGCTATTGGAACCGCGTCATCCTCCAAAAACCCTTCATCGCCGAATTTTCATCCATCAAGGAAGCGGCCGACATACTCCGGGCCATCCAGCGCAACTGGGCTCACTACCCCGTCGCCTGTTTCCGCCGCGCCGAGCTCATCCGCGAAAAACTCCCGCACCTCAGCGACAAACCCCGCGCCTTCCCCTACGAAGTGCCGCAGGCCCCGATGGGCATGTGGAGCCTCCTCGACGAAAAAACCCTCATCGCCTCCGCCGTCACCTCGAGCCCCTTCCCGTGCGGCGAAATCCATTTCGAGGAAGACCACATCAACCCGCCGAGCCGAGCCTACATGAAGATGTACGAGGCCATGGCCTGGGTCGGGTGGCTGGACGCCAAAAAGAAAGCCGAAAGCGAGCTAGCTATACCTACCGGTAGGTATACTGAACCCTTCTTCCCCGGCGCCAAGGTAATCGACGCCGGAGCCTGCCCCGGCGGCTGGACCTGGGTCTTCGACAAACTGGGCTGCACCGTCACCGCGATCGACCGCTCACCGCTCGCGCCCGGCCTCATGGCCAAACCGAACATCACCTTCCTCAAACACGACGCTTTCACCCTGAAACCCGAGGACCTCGGTCCCCAGGACTGGGTCTGCTCGGACGTCATCTGCTACCCGCCGCGCCTCCTCGAATGGATCGAATCTTGGATCGCCTCCGGCCTCTGCCGCAACTTCATCTGCACGATCAAGATGCAGGGCGCCGCCGACCACGAAACCACCCGCCGCTTCGCCCACATGCCCGGCAGCCGCGTCGTCCACCTCACCGCGAACAAAAACGAACTCACCTGGATCTGCCGACTTTAAATAGGCAAGGGGAAGTCTCCCCTTGCGGTCGTGCCTCCTCGGGGTAGCCGCGCGCGGCTCCCCCTTGCGGGGTCCCGCCCTATCCCCTCTTCGCGGGGCATCACATTAATGCCTTATAACGCATATTTGATTTATGAAGGATATAACCCGCGAAATTATGCAACGTCAGGTTGATCCTATTTCGTTATACTTCTGAGCATATTGATCTAAGACTTCATTAATCATTGTTTGATATTTAACATTGTTCTTCTTTGCGTATTTTTTGAAAAACTCAACACTTCTACTATTCAATGTAATTGTTACCTTAATTTTCGGATTTTTTTTTACGAGTTGATCCGGCGGTGGAAGAAAATCATAAATCTTTTCTCCTGAACTAAGACTCTCTGAAATTTCTTCAGGCGCATTAGTGTATATCGTTTTCTTCTTCATACCTTTCTTTTCCTTCTCTCCAGTACCCGGCTCCAATGATCCTGATATTATTATTCCTCATTGTGAAGCGGACCGTTGCTATTCCATTCTCTGTCTTCCCTAGACAGAAAAACCTTTCTTCGACAGTTGAATGCTTTCCATCTTTTATAATTATTCGTTTTGGATCCATAAAGGCCTCCTGTACTTCTTGAAATGAAGTACCATGTTTTTGAATGTTTATACGATTTTTATTTTCGTCCCATTCAAATATCATACATATATAGTATACATACTTTTATACATATTTTCCAGTGCCGCACCGACCGCGCAGGGCATAAAAAGTCGGTTACTAATCCCCGTTTCGCGCTATACTCGCGTAATAACGCAATTCAATAAGGAGTTATCATGCCCGTCCTTAAGCTTTTATCGTTCGTGCTCTTCGTGTCCGACGTCGGCGCCTCAAAGGATTTTTACTCACGCGTCCTTAATCAGGAAATCGCGATGGAGATAGGAAATATCAACATCGGCTTCAAGAACGGCCTTGCGCTCTGGGACAAGAAGTACGCGACTAACGTGATCTTCGGAAAGGAATCGGCGGATAATGGGGTCAAACAAGACCTCGAAGTCTATTTCGAGACCGACGACATCGACGCGTACTACGCCGACCTCAAGGCAAAAGGCGTGGAATTCGTGCACGGCATCAAGACGCAGCCCTGGCAGCAGCGCGTCTTCCGCGTCTACGACCCCGACCGCTTTATCGTCGAGATCGGCGAAACGATGCCCAACGTCATCAAGCGCCTCAAGTCCGAAGGCTTAAGCGACGACGAAATCGCCGCCAAAACATCCATGCCCCTCGAGGCCGTCAAGGCGATGCAGTAATGTCTGCGATTTCCCGGTGGCGAAAGCAGTCCGTCGTGTGCGCGTTGATCACGCCGACCGCCTGTAAGTAGGCCTGAACGATCGTCGAGCCGAAGAACTTCATGCCGCGCTTCTTGAGGTCTTTCGCGATCGCGTCGGAGATCTCGCCCGTTACCGGGATATCGCCTATCGACGCGTACTTAGGATCGATCTGCTTTCCGCCTGAGTACGCCCAGAGATACGCGTCGAAGGAGCCGAACTCCCTTTGCAGTTGGATAAAGGCGAGCGCGTTCGTCCTTACCGACGCGATCTTAAGGCGGTTGCGGATAATGCCTTCGTCGCCGAGAAGCCGCGCCATGTCGGCGTCGGTCATCGCGGCGCACCGCTTGACGTCGAAGCCGAAGAACGCTTTCCGGTAGTTGTCGCGCCGCTTGAGGATAGTCTCCCACGAGAGTCCCGCCTGCGCCCCCTCCAGGATGAGCATCTCGAACAGCAGTCGGTCGTCGTGGACGGGTACGCCCCAGGATTCGTCGTGATAGATCCGATACTCCTCGCGTTCGGGATTCAGCCATGCGCACCGTACGACCTTCTTTTCCGGCATCGATTACTCCTTCGCTGAGTATAGCCCCTTTCCTTTGTAAATAAACGCCTTACTCGCGATCGCGGTAGCCTTCCATAAACTCGATCTTGTTGCCCTCCGGGTCGCGGATAAAGCAGAGCTTGAATGTTTCGTCCGCGGTCGAGTAGTCGATGACGCGATCGACCGGAACGCCCTTTTCCGCGAGCAGGTTCACGACGTTCTCGAGCGAGCGCACCTCGACGGCGAGATGCTTGAACCCATTGCCGGGCTGGGCAACCGCAGGATCCTTATCGCTTGCCGCGTTCGACGCGGCGGAGAACAGCTCCACGCGAAAGTTGTCCCTCCCGAGCACGAAAAACTCCTTTTCCGTTCCGGCGTTGAATTCCCGCACGCGGCGCATCCCAAGCACGCCTGAGTAGAACGCCTCCATCGCGCGGACGTCGCGGCAATTTAACGCCACGTGACTGAGGGTCAGACCCTGCACCACGTCCGAGTCGACCTTTCGCCCTACCGCGATCCAACGCCGCTCATTATCCTCGAAAATAAACTCGCGGTTATTATAGTCGGTGCGATTAAGTCCCTTCACGATACGCGCGCCCGCGCGCAGCGCCGTCTCGTAAAACGCTTCCTGATCGCCCGAGATGATATACGCGTCGTATCCATAGCCGTGCGTCTCTCGCGCCGGCACGATCTCCGCAAGCCGTGACTTCGTCAGGATCAGCTCGATGGAGTCCCTATACAGGCACACGTGCGGTTGCTCCGATTCCATGTATGCGACGGAGCGAAATCCGAGCCCTTCGTAATACGCCCTCGTCTCGTCGATACGCGCCGACGGAAAAATCTGCAAGCACGACTGCAATCCGCGTTCCATGAATAACCTCCGTGTACCTTGGGAAGCCGCCAGTATACCGTAACGGAAAAAAAACGCCCATACAGGTGCACTGTCCGGAGTAAATATCGTCTTAGCTATCTGGAACAATCATTCCAGATGTGATAACGTGACGCTATGGCACGCGCAAAAGAGTTCGACGAACATGCGGTGATCGAGTCCGCGATGAAGGTTTTTTGGGAGCTGGGGTATGACGGGGCTTCGATGGAGGAGCTCCTGTCGGCGACGGGATTGAGCCGTTCCAGTCTCTACGAAAGCTTTGGCGATAAACGGAGCCTTTTTTTGCGGACGGTCGCGGCATATACCGCGCGTTCCGGGGACTTGCGGCGCGCGGCGTTTAACGATCCGGACGGGCTCCGCGTCGGACTGGCGCGATATCTTCGATCGAGGGTGGAAGCGCTCGCGAACTCGGGCGACCGCCCGGCCGGCTGCTACGTGACCATGATTTCCGCGTCCCTCAAGACCGCCGACCAGGAACTGCGCGACATCGTCGCGAGGTACACCGCCGAGGCCGAACGGGAGATTCACGCGGGCTTTTCGCGGGCGCTCGACGCGGGGGTCATTCAGGGCCGGCTCACCGCCGACGAATGGTCGAATCTCTTTCTCGCGCTTACCTGGGGACTTAACGTCGCCGCGCGTATGGGTCGCCCGCGCGCGACGCTTGACGCCATGGTGAACGGTTTTTTGGCCTGCCTCGGCGAGTAGTCGCGGCTGCCCAAAGAGTGAGTGGCTAGGTTTTTTTAGACTTTTCTGGAACGTTTGTTCCAGTTAGATTGCGTGATCGATAAGGAGTGTCGTTATGGAAGGGATTACCTTTGACTCTAGCGCCTGTGCGGCGTGCGGGCTTTGCGCGCGGTCTTGTCCGTTCAGGCTGATCGGGCAGGATACGGAAGGGAAGCCGTTTTTCCGCGATGACGGCGTGGCGTGCATGGAATGCGGGCATTGCGCCGCAGTCTGCCCGAATGGCGCGATAACGGTGCGAGGCGAGAGGGTTACGCCGATCGGCGCGAGGGACGAGCTTTCGTTCATCCGGGAGCGGCGGTCGTACCGAAGGTTCCGCGCGGAAGCGGTTCCGTTCGAGACGATCGAGCGCGCGATCGACGCGACGCGCTACGCGCCCACGGGGAAAAACGCGCAGCCCGTGGAATGGTCGGTGATCACGGACAGGGGCCTGATCGCGCGGCTCGCGCGGGGGTTGCTCGAGCGGATACGCACGGCGCCAGAGCTCGCGCTCCGGTACAAGTACGTGGCGGCGGAAGAGGACCCGATATTCTGGGACGCGCCCGCGCTCGTGGTCGCGCATGGCGACCCTAAAGCCTCGATTTGGCAAGGCGACGGCATCGTGGCGGCGACGGCCTTTGATTACGCCTCTCAGGCGCTCGGGCTCGGGACGTGCTGGTCGGGAACGGCGATGCGCGCAAGCGAGGCGATAGGCAAGGCGGCCCGGATTCCCGAGGGGCACGTGATTCACGCGGTGCTCATGGTCGGGTTTCCGGACGAGCGCTTCGTCGCCCTCCCGCCGAGAAAGCCCGCGAAGATCACGCGGATATAAGGCGCTTGCGGGGGCGCAGGTGGCACGGGGCGTGGGGGCGAGAACGCCCGCGCCTTTTGTTGCATAATCGCTTATATCGGTTGCATTTATGCAATTTGCTTCGGCGGCAACGTCACTATACTGTCCCTATCGCCTTAGGCGACAAGGAGAAGAATATGAGTAATCACAATGGAGGAGCCTTTGCGCTGCTCGCGGGCATCGCTGTTATCGCGATCGGTATTGGAATGACGGTTTCCTGCGCGTCGGTCTCGGGCGCCAAGGGAAAATCGGCGGTTCTCGTCATTCCGGCGAAGGAAGTCCAGGACAAGGAGCTTACCGAAACGAAGAAAGCGCTTGAGGAGGCTGGCGTCAAGGTCACGATCGCGGCGCCTTCCCTGAATCCCGTCAACGGCATGCTGGGCGGAAGCTTTACCCCCGATATCGACATCGCGTCGATAGACCCCGCCAAATACGACCTGATCGCCTGCATCGGCGGAATGGGCGTTTTCGACATCTGGGCCGACCCCGTCTATATCGAGAAGGTTCAGGCCTTCCATACCAAGGGGAAATACGTCACCGCGATTTGCGGCGCCTCCGCCGTACTCGCGAACGCGGGTCTACTCAAGGGCGTCGAGGCTACGTGCTTTCCATACGATCCGATAATCGCGCTTCTCAAGGAAAAAGGCGCGTTGTATACTGACAAGACCGTGGTGGTTTCGGGAAAGATCATAACCGGCAACGGCCCCGACGCCTCAGTTCCCTTCGGGAAGGCCCTCGCGGCGCTTTTTTAAATCGGTAACCGGAACTTGCGTTGACACGGAGGTGTCCTATGCGAAAGGAATACTCGGTCGTGGGGAGAACGATCAGGCCGGGGATGGTCGTCGATATCCTTCCCGAAAGATCCGATACGATCGAGCCTTGCCCGGACATCTTCCGCGCCGTCGTCGTTACCGAGGGGTCGGCGTATCTCGTAATCAACGGCACGAAGCTTTTTATCGAGGCGCCGGTCGTCCTGTGCCTTAATGGCGACGAAAAAGTGGGGCTTGCGAAGGCCGAGTCCCTTTCCTGCAGAATCGTGCATTTCAAGCCCTCGGTCGTGAATTTCCAGATAACTCGCGAGATGGCCCTTCTTCCGTCCGAGGAGCGGGCAAAATCCCCGTTCCTTCAGGATCTTTTCTGGCTCGACCTCTTTACCTTCCCAAACGAACGGGATCGCGTGATTCCGATAACCCCGAGCGCCATGGAACGCAGCGTCAGCCTCCTCGATACCCTGGAAAAATCCCTTTTTGAGCAAGTAGACGACTTTTGGCCCTGCCGAAGCCGCTCGTTTTTCCTTGAGTTCCTCTTTCACCTCCGCAATCAGGCGACGGGCAACGCCGAAAGCCGCGATCCCAAGGCGGCCGAGCGGGACCTTCCCGAAAAGCTTGAAGATATGCTCCTTTTTCTCCATACAAACTTCCGCGAGGAAATCACCCTGCAGGAACTCTGTACCCGTTTCGCCATCAACCGAACCAGCGTCAACGCGCTATTCCGGGAACACCTGGGGCAGTCGGCCATTCAGTACCTGATCGCCCTCCGCGTCCGTTTCGCCTGTCTCCTCCTCCGGGATACGACGGTTCCCGTCAAGGAAATCGTGTGGCGAAGCGGATTCAACGATATCGTGAACTTCCACCGTACCTTCAAGAAAAATACCTCGATGACCCCGCTCGAGTACCGACGCGAATTC
>DAOPXQ010000109.1:0-7830 GCA_035352395.1 Treponemataceae bacterium
CTCCGCGGGTATACTGACAAACGCACGGTACTGAGGGAACCGACGCCCATGGAGCTGGAAAGTATCTTCCTCAGTCTTCATAAACTGACTGGCGAATCGCGCAAGGTGGATTGCTCGGCTTGCGGGTACGACACGTGCAAGGAAATGGCGATCGCGATTCATAACGGCATAAACGTGAAGGGTAATTGCATCGCGTTTAACCGCGAGGAGATCGACATAGAGTCCGACAGCATCAAGGAAAAAACCGGGGTTATCGAAAAGCTTTCGGGATACACAGAGCGGATCATTCCCGTCCTCGATCAGGTGGCGGCCCTTAACCTGAACGTCCACGTCGACGGTGACTTTAACGGCGATTTCGCGTTGATACGCGACTCGATCAACGGGATCATCGTAACGCTCAATTCCACCATGGCTGATATCAAGCGAGCCGCGGAGCAGTTCAGCGTCGGGGCCGAGCAGGTCTCGACGGGAAGCGTGAACCTCGCGGCGGGCGCTAGCGAGCAAGCCAACGCGATCGATGAGCTTTCCTCGCTTGTCTCCATGCTGACGGAAAAAACGACGCTTAACTCGCGAAACGCGAAACGCGCGAAGGATCTGTCCTCGTCCGCGATGGCGAGCGCCGAGGAGGGGAATCTTCGCATGCGGGATATGCAGGGTTCCATGGAAGAGATAAAGGAAGCCTCCGCGAACATCACGAAGATCTTAAAGACGATAGACGATATCGCGTTCCAGACTAATATATTGGCGCTTAACGCCGCCGTGGAATCAGCGCGCGCCGGACGCTACGGAAAAGGCTTCGCGGTCGTGGCGGACGAGGTGCGGAACCTCGCCGGAAAATGCTCGAACGCCGCGAAGGAAAGTGCCGCGTTTATCGACGAATCGATTTCCAAGGTGAAAAACGGAACCGAAATCGCCAACGCGACCGCGGCCTCACTTGAGAAGATAGTCCAGAGCTCTAAGGAGATAGCCAAGATAGTCGACGAGATTTCGTGCACGTCGGAAGAGCAAACGTCCGGGATCGCGGACGTAAACGCGAACATTCAGCAAGTTTCTCATGTCGTGCAGGCGAATTCTGCGACATCTCAACAAAGCGCCGCGACGAGCGAACAGCTGTCCGCGCAAGCGGTATCCCTGAGGGATAGCGTCTCGAAATTCAGGCTCCGGAAAGAGGTTCGCGCGTATTAATGTGATTGGCGGTGCGATTCATGCTAAAATACGCGAATCATGCGTAAGTTCATCATAAGCTTGGTTTGCGCCGCCTTTGCGGTCGCGGGATCGTTCGCGGAGCCAATCCACGACCCGTCGTGCCTTGATTCGGTAATCGCCCTTGGGTCCTATGAGGGTACTCCAAACAGGGATCTCGATGTCTGGAAACGGGAGATAGCGGAGTATTCTCGCAGGCATTATGGTCCCGCAGAATGGAAGCTCACGCCGACGGCGATCGTGCTCCACTATACGGCGTCCGCGGTTTTTCCGATGAACCTGCTCGTTTCCGAATCTTACCAGGGCGAGGCGCCCGGGCTCGCGAGCCATTTCGTGGTTCAGCAGAAAGGCAAAAAAATCTTATTTTATAGGTTGCTGCCGTTGGACGTGATGAGCCGCGCGACCTTTGGCGCCAATTTCTGCTCGATAAGCATAGAAATTGTAGCCGTCGACGAGGACGATTTGCTGTCCCGTCCCGAGGTTCTGGATGCCGTATGTCGTTTGGTTTCGGAATTGATGGTTAAGTATTCGATACCCGCCGAACGGGTGTTCGGTCACCAGGAAATCGACGAGATGCTTGCCTCGGACTCCCGGGGAATGTTTTTCGATAATACGATACAAGGTAAATTCGTCCCGCGAAAGATCGATCCCGGAAAACGGGTTATGGAATACATTCGCGGGCGAATCGCCTCTGTAGATCCTATTTAAGCTCTTTCTTGAGGGCTTCGACCTTGTCGGTTTTTTCCCACGGGAAAATGGACCGCCCAAAATGCCCGTAAGCCGCGGTAGCCTGATAGATCGGCCGGCACAGATCGAGCGTTGAGATGATTCCCGCCGGTGAAAGGTCGAAAACCTTCTTAACGGCGTCGGTAATCTTGCATTCTTCGACCTTACCCGTCCTGAAGGTGTCTACCATCACGGAAACGGGGAAGGGAACGCCGATCGCGTAGGCTAGCTGTATCTCGCAGCGGTCCGCGAGGCCCGCGGCGACGATGTTCTTGGCGACATAGCGCGCCATGTACGCCGCGGAGCGGTCAACTTTTGACGGATCCTTGCCGGAAAACGCTCCGCCGCCGTGTCGGCCCATTCCGCCGTAGGTGTCGACTATGATCTTGCGGCCCGTGAGGCCCGTGTCTCCCTGGGGTCCGCCGACGACGAATCGCCCGGTGGGGTTAATGAAGTATTTCGTGTTCTTATCGAGAAGTCCGGTCGGCTCGAGAACCGGCTTGATGATCTGCTCGATTACGCATGCCTTTATGTCGTCATACGAGACTTCGGGCCCATGCTGGTGGGAAACAACGACGGTATCGATTCGAACCGGCTTGTGACCGTCGTATTCCACGGTTACCTGGCTTTTCGCGTCCGGGCGGAGCCAGGGGATGGTCTTTTTTTTGCGAAGCTCGGTCGCGCGGTGCAAGATGGCGTGCGCGTACATGATGGGGGCCGGCATAAGCTCGGGGGTTTCCGTGCAGGCGTACCCGAACATCATTCCCTGGTCTCCCGCGCCCTGTAAGCCGCGGAATTCCGCCAATCCGGAACCGACGACGCCCTGATTGATGTCAGGGGACTGCGAGTGGATCATGTTGAGGACGGCCATGGAATCGCAATCTAGGCCAAAATCCGAGTTGGTATAGCCGATTTCGCGGGCGATATTCCTGACGACGTTCTGTACGTCAACGTAGGTGTTCGTGGTTATCTCGCCGCCGACGAGGACAAGCGCGGTAGAGGCGAAGGATTCGCAGGCTACATGGCTCGCGGGATCATCCTTAAGGCAGGCGTCGAGGATTGCGTCAGATATCTGGTCGCAAAGCTTGTCTGGGTGTCCTTCACCTACGGATTCCGAGGTGAAAAGGTGACGGGTGGTATTCATGGATGATTCTCCCTTGCAATCAACGTTGATTAGTACTAACCTTAGTATACACAAATCATCTGACAAAGGCCAGAAGGAGAGGGAAATGGCGCTCTACAAGTCATATCCGAAAAAAGGCAATACGTGCAAAGTGACCTTCGAGCTTCCCGAAGAGGCGACGGCCAGCGTGAAGAAGATCGCTCTTGTCGGGGATTTCAACAACTGGGACGCGACGGCCCACTTGCTGGAAAAGAACAAAGATGGACGGTTTTCCATTACCGTTGCCCTTCAACAGGGTCATGAGTACCAATTCAGGTACCTGATGGACGATTCTCGCTGGGAAAACGATTGGGCCGCGGATAAGTATCTGCCGTCGTCGTTCGGCAATGCCGACAACTCCGTGGTAATCGTATAGTTATTAGTTCGTTTTAGTCCGCGAGCCGGTATCCTTCGTCAAGAATCTTGATCTTTTCCCTTATGCCGGCAGTCGCGTGAACTATGCAGTTTTCGTCGATAAAAATACCTTCCGCTCCGTCAATCGATTCAACCAACGACATTCCCCGTTTTACCCCAAGCAAGAAGGCCGATGTGGATAACGCGTCCGCGTCGATCGATCTTGTGGCGATAATGCTGACTGAAATGAGTCCGTTATTCTCCGGAAACCCCGTTTTTGGGTTGAGTATGTGGTGATAGCGTTTTCCGTTTTCCTCGAAAAATCTCTCGTAAATACCCGAGGTCACGACCGATTCGTTCACGACCGGAACGCTCATGATGGGGTTTCCCGTCGCGTTTTTGGGGTCCTTGATGCCGATCGTCCATGGTTTTCCCGGCGCTTTTTCCCCCATCGCGTAGATGTTCCCGCCAAGGTCTACGATCGCTCGGCGTATTCCTTTTTCATTAAGCATGGATACTAATTCGTCGGCCGCGTAACCCTTGGCGACGGCCCCGAGATCGAGTTTCATACCGGGTTTTTGGAGATACACTTCCATGGTTTCGGGGTTGAGAGAAACATTGCGATAATCGACGAGCGGAAGGGCCGACGATAGCGCGGCGGCGGACGGGACGGAAGCGTTTTCCATTCCGATGTTCCAGGCCTTAACGAGCGGCCCGACGCTGGGATCGAGTAACCCATTGGTTAGCGCGCTGAAGCGAAGCGCCTCGCCGAGCACCGTTACGGTTTCTTGCCGCGCGATGACGGGTTTGTTCCCCGCCGCGGCGTTGATGCGCGCAAGATCCGTTCCGTCTTTATTGGCGCTAAGGATGTCTTCAAGCATCGCGAGTCTCGCAAAGAGTTCGTCGTACGTGCCGGGCGCGGCGCGGTCGAATATCCGTACCGAGCAAACGGTGCCGAGGACGTATTCGGTCCGGGATGTAACTTTGTCGGCGCAGGAAACCGTGATTAGGACGCACAAAGACGCGAGGATCAAGGAGAGTGTCTTTTTCATAAGGTAAATATAGCTGGAATGCGCGCTTTAGAAAAAGGGTTCTCAGGACTTTTGATGGCGGAGGCGTTTTTTCTCGTACAGGCGGGCGTCGCTTTCCTCGATCACCCAATCGAAGGATACCGGTTTTGCGCCGGCCTCGTTATACACGTAGCCCCAGCTGGTCGAAAGGGTCCAGGGGAAACTTTTCCTGGCGTTAAACGACTCGATTTGGGCGGTGATCCTTTCCAACGCGGTGTGGATCGCCTGTTCCTCTATGTTTGTCATGAGGACGACGAATTCGTCACCGCCGTAGCGAACGACGAGATCCTTTTCGCGGAAGTTTTTCTTGAGTATGGATGAAAGGGATTGGATCGCGGCGTCCCCGTCCTTGTGCCCGAACGCGTCATTGATTTTTTTGAGTCCGTCCATGTCGAGGAAGATAAAGCAGCTTGATTGTCCAGCCACGATCGCTTGGTCGAACATATTCCTTCCCGTAAGGTATAGGGCCCGGCGATTGAACAAGCCCGTAAACTCGTCGATCATCGAGAGCCGCGACAGGGCGTCGTTCGTCTTGGTGAGGGTTTGAATATGGCTGGAAAGCTGGTCGTTCGCGATCGCGGTGTCGATGATTTGCGAGATGAGCCGCTGAATCATGTCAAACTGACCGAAGTGCTTGTTTTCGATGGACATGAGGATATAGCCGTACGCGAAACCATTGTACTCGATAGGGCATAGGCCGAAATGCCCGCGCAGGGGCCTGTCGCATTCGCAGATGAGTTGAGTGACGGAAAAACGGGGATAATTCGAGTCTGCGATGTCTATTCGCGTTCCCCTTCGGAAAGCGAGGCGGAGTTCTCCTTCCTGGGGGTTGTCGGGGGTCAGGAGCACAAGGAAAAACTTATCGATTCCGAGATCCGGGATATTGTCCCCGATTCCCTGGATCGCTTCGGCGGTGGTCATGTTATTCGCGAGGAGATCGTTGCATTTCTGGTAGAAATGAAGGCTACCCTGATCGTTGGCGTGGATAACGGCGAACTGCTTGAGCTTGACCTGTAACAGCAATCTGAAGGCATCGATAAAAAGCGCGTTTATGAGCGATTGATCCTCGAATTCCTGGTGTCTCAGCAGACACACCGTCCATTGGGTCGCGAATGTCTGCATGAAGGACTCGATCAGCTCGCCGGAATGTGACAGGGTCGCGATCGTCTGATTGATAAACTCGACAAACCCCGTCGTGTCTCGCGTGCCGAGGCAATCCTCCACGGTTTCCTCCAGCGACCGGCGTATTAGCGCCGTCCGCTTGAGAGTGGCGGGGGACGAAGGCGTTTGGTCCAATGGTTCTATTGGAGCGCCGTTGTTTTGGGCCTTATCGAGCCAGGATAGACAACCGCAGGATTCACGGTGCATGAAATTCGCCTCAATGACGACTTGGTCTGGAGTGTATGACGTAGTGCCCGATAGGTCCGACATTACGCGGTCCATCAACGCCGAGGTCATGGCCCTCGTCGGGAAATTAATGGTCGTCATCGAGCAGGGCAGCGAGGTGTTTTCTTCCACGTCGTCAAATCCTACGACGGCGATATCGCCCGGCACGGCAATGCCCTTATTGGTGAATTCCTGAATCGCCCCAATGGCCATTTGGTCGTTAAGGCAAATTAGGACTTCGGGAGGGTCTTCCTCGCGAGTAAGAATATGCCGCGCCGCGCGCTTTCCGTCCTCCATGGTGAAGTTCCCGTCGATGACTAGATCGGGAGGAACCGTCAGGTTGGACTCGGCAAGCGTTTGCTCGATCGTTCTTAATCGCGTCGCTGATACGCTCTCGTCGTTGTTGGGGCCGCGAAGGACCGAAAATTTTCGGTAGGAGTGATCCTTGACCAAGTGACGAATCATCTCGGCAATCGAAGGGTCTTCTTTGGTCAATACGCTGTAATAACCCGGGGTTTCGCCGAAAAGCGAATAGACCGGGATAGTATTGAACCGCGAAGCGATGGCCTGCGAGGCGGAAGAGGGGTTATGGGGCGCTATTGAATGCGGTAAAAGAATAATCGCGTCGAGCCCCCCCGGCGACGCGATCGAAAAGGCGTATGATCGCGGGCCGGAGCCTTTTCCCTTCTCGAAAGAGCCTCCGAAGAAAAAGAGCAGGTCGATTTGGCGTTCGTCCGCGGCGTCGATAAGATCCGCTATCGAACGATGGTTAAAAAAGCTTTCGGCGGAGTCAATTAATACGCCTACCCGTGGCTTTGTGGTTCGCGAAAGGTTGGTTTTCTTGACTCCGCCGCTCATATCGTAAGTATCGAATTAATCCGGTTACTTTACAATACTGAGATGTAGCTCGTTGAGCTGCTTCTGGTCGACCTCGCTCGGGCAATCGTCCATGGGGCTGATCGCGAAGCTGTTCTTGGGGAACGCGATGACTTCCTTGATCGAGGTTTCGCCGGCCATGAGCATGACGAGGCGGTCGAGACCGGGCGCGATTCCGCCGTGGGGCGGGGCGCCGTACTTGAACGCGTCGGTAAGGAATCCGAATTTCTTCTGTCCCTCTTCCTCGCTGAACCCGACGATCTTGAAGATTTTCTTCTGAAGTTCGGGGTCGTGGATGCGGAGGGATCCCGAAGCGAGTTCGTATCCGTTGAGCACGAGGTCGTAAAGGTCTCCCTTTACGCTGCCCGGGTCGGACTCGAGCGTCGCGTGGTATTTTTCCTGCGGCCACGTGAACATATGGTGCGCGGTGTCCCATTTTCCCTCTTCCTCGTTCCACTCGAACATCGGGAAGTCGACGATCCACGCGAATTCGAACCGTCCGGCCTCGCAGAGGTTAAGGTCCTTTCCGAGCCGCGTGCGTACCGCGCCGAGCGCGGTGCAGGCGATCTTTGCCTTGGGATCGGCGACGAACAGGAGGAGGTCTCCGGCCTTCGCGCCGAGTTTGGCGCAAACGTCGCTTGCCTTGCCCTCGAAGAACTTGGACACGCCGCCCTCGAGCGCGGGCTTTCCGTCGGCGGCCTGCGCGACCTTCATCCACGCAAGTCCTTTTGCCTTGTAAATTTTCGCGGTGGACTCGAGTTCCTCGATGAGTTTGCGGCTGTATTTCTCCGCGACGCCGGGGACGACGAGGGCCTTTATCTTGCCTCCCGCCGCGAGAGCGTCCTTAAACGCCTGGAAGCTTCCGAGCTCGGCGAGGAATTCGCCGTTCTGCATCTTCATGTCGAACCGAAGTTCCGGCTTGTCCGAGCCGTATAGGTCGATGGCGTCGTCGTACGCGATGCGGGTAAATTTCGTCGGAAGGGTAACGTTCATCGTTTCCTTGAAGATGTGCCCCATCAGCCCCTCGATCAGGTTGAGGATATCCTCGCGGTT
>DAOPXQ010000110.1:0-4862 GCA_035352395.1 Treponemataceae bacterium
GTTTACGCGCTCGGCGATCGACGTGATCAGCTTGATGACGAGCTTTGCCATGTAATAGCCGGGCGCGGCCTTGCCGGCGAAGATGACGGTCCTCGGGACCGAGGTGCCGGCCTTGCCGTCGCGTATCCGGTTATAGAGCGTGATGACGTGCAACGCGTTCAGGAGCTGCCGCTTGTACTCGTGAATGCGCTTGACCTGAATGTCATAAAGCGAGTCGAGATTGACGGCGACGTTGTTATGGCTGAGGATGTACCCCGCGAGGAATTCCTTCCGCGCCCGCTTGACGCCGAGCCACTGCGCGCGGAATTGGGCGTCGTCCGCGAGCGGCGCGAGCTTTTTCAGCTCGAAGAGGTCCGTCGCCCATTTCGGCCCGATCGCGTCCGTGATCAGGCGAGAGAGTTCGGGGTTGCAGAGCTTAAGCCATCTCCGCTGGGTTATCCCGTTCGTCTTGTTGTTGAATTTCTCCGGCCAGAGCTGATTGAATCGAGCGAATACGCGTTCCTTCAGGATATCGGTATGGAGCTTCGCGACGCCGTTCACCGAATGGCTCCCGACGATCGCGAGATTCGCCATGCGCACCTTTTTCTCGGGTCCCTCCTCGATGATCGAAACCTCCCTGAGGAGATTCGCGTCGCCGGGGTTCATCAGCGCGACCGACGCGAGGAACCGCCGGTTGATCTCGAAGATGATCTCGAGATGGCGCGGAAGCACCTTCCCGAGCAGGTTGACCGACCAGCGCTCGAGCGCCTCGGGAAGGATCGTGTGGTTCGTGTAGCCGAAGGAACGCACGGTAATGTCCCAGGCGTCGTCCCAGCAGACGAACTCGACGTCCACCAGGTACCGCATGAGCTCCGCGATCGCGATGGCGGGGTGCGTATCATTTAGCTGGATCGCGACCTGATCGGGGAACTTCGCGAAGGTCTTGTAGGTCTTCTTATAGCGTCGGATGATGTCCTGTATCGTCGCAGAGACGAAGAAGTATTCCTGCTTGAGCCTGAGTTCCTTGCCCTCGAACATGTTGTCGTTGGGATACAGGACCTTCGTGATGTTCTCGGATATTGACTTCGTCGATACCGCCTTGATGTAGTCGCCGTCGTTGAAGTAATTAAGGTCGAATTCGCGCGAGGCCTTCGCCGACCAAAGTCGGAGGTTGTTCACCGTGTTGTTCCGGTAGCCTGGGACCGGCGTGTCGTACGCGATCGCGACGATTTGTTCCGTGTCGGCCCAGCGCTTGCGGATGTTGCCGTCCACGTCGCGGTAGTCCTCGGTCTTGCCGTAGAAGTTGACCATGTAGGTGAATTCCGGCCTGGGGAATTCCCACACGTTGCCGAGCCGGAGCCAGTTGTCGGGGCTCTCGACCTGATACCCGTCGCGTATGTTCTGGAAGAAAATCCCGTAGTCGTAGCGTATGCCGTATCCCACGCCCGGAAGCTCGAGCGTCGCGAGCGAGTCCATGAAGCACGCCGCGAGCCTGCCGAGCCCGCCGTTCCCGAGCCCGGCGTCCCACTCGCGCTCGCGCAGTTCCTCGAGCGAGTACCCAAGTTCGGCGACGGCCTTCGCGGCCCCCTCGTAGAGGTCGAGGTTGACGAGGCTATTCCCGAGCGTCCTTCCGATGAGGAATTCGAGGGAAAGGTAATATACGCGCTTCGCGTTCTTGTTGTAGTAGGTTTGCTGCGTCGCGATCCAACGCTCGATAAGGCGGTCCCTCGTCGCGAGGGCAATGCCGCTGTAAAAGTCGTGCTCGGTCGCGCTGTACTCGTCCTTGCCGAGCGAGTACCTCATATGCTGGAGAAAGGCCTTCTTGAGCGCGGGAACGTCCATCCCGAGCTTTTTCATGCCGGCCATCGGCGTTACCTCGCGGCCTTCCGCGTTTATCGAAGGTTCATTACTCATACCCCATAGTGTTGCGCACGACGGGGCGATGCGTCAAATTCGGTCCGGCGCCCTCGCCGTGGACTCGCGGATCTCCAGGTTTTGCGGATACGACCTGACGATCGCCTCGATGCCCGGGTTCGCGATCCGTTCCATCAGGCGCTCCATCATATCCTGCCCGATGCGCACGCTTTGCTGATTGACCGAGGTCAGGCGGGGAACCGAGAAGCGGTCGCCCTTGAGGCTGTCGTATCCGATGATGGAGACGTCGCGGGGGACCGATAGCCCTAAGTCGAAGGCGGCGCGGATGCCCGCGAGGGCCATGGTGTCTGAATAGTAGAGGATCGCGGTCGGTCGGTTTGGGAGCGAGAGTAGGCTTTTCGTTTCCTCGTAGGCGACGTCCGGCGAGTAGCGGCCGTCGCGGACGTAGGTCTCGTCGGCGGAAAGGCCCGCGGCCTCGAGAGAGGCCTTCCACGCTTTTTTACGGTATTTGACGGAATGGGTGTCGAACCCGAATCCTTCGACGAGGGCGACGCGGCGATGGCCGAGCGAAAGGAGGTGCGCCATGGCGTCGGACGCGCCCTGAAAGTCGTCGCAGACGAAGTTGTCCCAACTGGGACCGGTGACGAAACGCTGAAAGAGTATGCACGGGATCGTCGCCCGGGAGAGGGTTTCGGAGAGCTCGGCGTCGGGCAGCAGCGAGTTGAGTATCAAGCCCTGGATCGACCGCTGGCCGAACTCCGCGATATAGTCGATTTCCCGCTCGCACTGGTCTTCCCAGGTGCAGGCGGCCTCGTCGACCGTGCAGCAGGCGTCCGAGTAGTCGGAGTAGGAGATAAACACGCTGTATCCGTCCCCCCAGCCGCGCTCCTGAACCCCGTGCAACACCTCGGAAAAGTAGGGGTCGTCGCTCGTCGTGCCGATGACGCCGACGGTCTTCGTCTCGCCCTTGCGGAGGCCCCGCGCCACCACGTTCGGGGTGTAGCCCAGTTCCTTGATCGCGGCCTCGACCCGCGTTCGCGTCTCCGGCGCCACGACGCGCGTGCCGTTGACCACGTGCGAAACCGTCGTGAACGAAACCCCGGCGACGCGCGCCACGTCTTTCATCGTTGCCATGTCTATTTTGCCCCCTCGGTTGAGCCCATCGCGGGAATCGCCGGGCCATCGCTCGCGCCTTGCGCGATCGTCGCGCCCTGCGCGATCGCTGAGTTCGACGCGATCGCCTCGGCCTTGCGCGTCACCTTTCGGTGGAAGTATACCCCATTAATCGCGGCTCTGACGAGCTCATCGAAGAATACCGCGATAAAGAGCCCGACGATCGCGAGCTTGAGGTCAAAGATGAACACGCGCGCGAGGATCAGCACGAACGCGGTGCCGAACACCTGCGACAGGAGCATCCAACGGGTGTCGCCCATGCCGCGAATGCCGCCGCCGTAGATGATGTTGGCGGCGCGCGGGAAGAGCGTGAGCGAGCAGACGATGAGCATGACGCCCGTCTGAGAGATAACCGTCGCGTCCTGGGTGAATATCCGTGTAAAGAACTCGGGGAAGAGGGAGAACGCGGCGACGAAGAACGCGCCCGCTATCCAACATAGGATGATAGCCGCCCTAACGGTCTTGCGGATCTCGAGCGGTCGGCCTTCGCCGGTACTGCGCCCGGAAAGGGTCATCGAGGCGTTGCCGAGACCGACGAAGATCAGCGCCGGGACGATGGTGACCGTGTTGACGATCGTGAAGATGCCGGCCGCGAGCGGATTAACGAGGTTGAGAAAGCGGATCAGGAGGATATTGCCCGCGTTCCAGGTGAATTCCTCGAGTCCCGCCGGCACGCCGATCTTGATCACGTCGACGTAGCAGCGAAGGTTCGCCATTCGGAGCGCCTTGAGCGAGAGCCTGATGGTAAGTTTGCGCGAGAACGCCGCGGTGACCGAGTATGCCGTGCCGATGATGTCCGCCGTAAGGGTAGCGATCGCGGCGCCGGCAATGCCCATCGCGGGAAAGCCGAAATGGCCGAATATCAGTACCCAGTCGAGCAGGGCGTTGATGCCGCCGCGGAGAAGGGCGGTGACGAGCATGGGTTTGGTGTAGCCGTTTCCGTTATACACCGCGTTCGCCGCGGAGGAGACGCCCGAAAGCAATACCCCGAAGGTGCAGATCTTGGCATAGAGCGACGCGTAGCCGAGGATCGGGTCCTTTAAGCCCATGGCGGTAAAGATGCTGGTATTGAGGAAAAACCAGACGAGAAAGATCGCCAAGGCGAAGAAGCTCGAGAACACGAAGGTTGAGCCGAGCAATTCCTCGGCTTTTTCCTTTTTGCCCTCGCCGAGCTTCTGGCTGACGAGGATCGCCGTGCCGGTTCCGAGAGAGAATAGGAATGATATGGTCGTCCAAATGATCGAGCCCGCGTTGCCTACGGCCGAAAGGTACTCCGCGGAGGCGTTTCCCAAAAAGGCCTGATCCGTGATCTGCTGGATTTGGCTGACCAGCATCCCCGCGAAAATGGGCATACCTATCTTGAGCAGGTTTTTGTTTGTTTCCGTGTACTTCATACTTTTCTCCTGTTAAGGGCAAACGTTTGCGCAATCGTTTGCTTATGTTATACAGAAGAAATATTAGTTATGCAAGCCCTAAAAATGTCTAAGCTTCGCGGGTTTTAAAGCAAGTTACGACGGATTCCATCTTGGAGATAGCCTCGCGGGTGGAACCGACGATCTCCGAAACCCCTTTTGCGCCCTCGGAAACGCGCGAAATGCTGCCCGCGATACGGTTCATGTTCGCCGTGACTTCTTGGGCGGCATCTATGAGTTTCTTCATTTCGGCGGTGATAATGGCGCTGCCGGAGTTCATTTCCTTCGAGCCGGTGCGTACCTGGCTCGTGATCTCGTTCATCATGCGCAGCGCTTCCAGGATCTGGGCGGCTCCCTCATGCTGCTCGCTGATCGCCATGTGCAGTTCCTTGACGAGAGCGTCCGTTTCCGAGATACGATCGG
>DAOPXQ010000110.1:4962-7787 GCA_035352395.1 Treponemataceae bacterium
CTGATCGCCATGTGCAGTTCCTTGACGAGAGCGTCCGTTTCCGAGATACGATCGGCGATCTGGATAAAGGACTGGGCGCTTTCCTTGGTCGCCGAGACGACGTCCTGTATGGCTGACTGGACCTCTCCGATCTCGTTCTTGATCTTTCGGGATTCGCGGGACGAGGTGTCCGCGAGTCGTCGAATCTCGTCCGCGACGACGGAGAATCCGCGTCCGGCCTCGCCGGCGTGGGCCGCCTCGATGGCCGCGTTCATCGCGAGCAGGTTGGTTTGCGCCGCTATCGCCGCGACGACCTTGTTCGCCTCCTGGAGCGAGTTGGAGCGCTCGACGATCTTCTGGATCTGCCCGCCGGCGGAGTCCTGCAGCTCGTTGCCCGCCTTGGCGTCGTTCGCGAGTTGACCGAATTGCTTGGCCATTCTTTCTATGGATGAGTTGATGGAAGCGATGGTCCCGACCATTTCCTCGACGGAGGACGAAGCCTCGACGATGCTCGACGCCTGCTCGGAGATAACCTGGTCCAGGTTGTCGATGTTTTTCGCGATCTGTCGGACCGCCACGGTGGATTCCCCGACGCTTTCGGACTGAGCCGCGGTTTTATCCCTAAGGGTATCGATGCCTGACCCGATCTCCACGACGGACGACTCGGATTTCTCGGCGTTCTCCCGGAGCGATTCGCCCGTGGAGCTCAATTCGGTCTGGATCGCCTTCAGCTCGATCATGTTGGTCTCTAGCGACGAGCAGAAGGTATTGATAAGGCCGGCCATCGTGCCGAGCTCGTCAACGGAGGTGATATAGACGCGTCCCGTAAGGTCTCGGTCGCCCGAGGTGAGCTGATCGAGTTGGCTGATGATGGACTGATAGATGATCGCGGTGCTCGTGTTCCACTTGCGGACCAAGTAGAAGACAAGGGCGAAATACGCGAGTAAAACCGCTACGGCGCCGAAAAGCGTGATACCGTCGATGGTCCGTAGGTTGCCGCCGGTATGCTTGAGGAGCAGGTAGGTCAGCGCGAACGAGAAGAGTAGCGCCATGATCGTCATGAACATCGGGATGATGAAAAGCTTCCGTTCCTGCCGGCGGATGCGCATGGTCGGGGGATACTTATCGAGCTTCTGCGAAAGCAGGGCCTTCGTCGTCATGGCGTCGGTAGCGACGAATACGATCGCGGCGTTAAGCATGCCAAGCGCGAGAATCATGCAGAACAGGGGCACCTCGACGTCGTCCCGGAAGGTAAGGAGATTGGGTACCTTGAAGAGCACCAAGAGATACACTAACTGAATGCCGACGAAGGTTAAGAGACTGTTGAGAGGGACTTCGCCGAGTTTATGGATCTTACGCCCTAGGGTATCAAGGTCGTTTTGATAGGGATTTAGGTTTTCGTCATAGAGCCGGGCAGACTTATACATCGCGCCGATCAGCAGGGCGACGAAAAGCACGCCGGATATCAGGACTACCGTTACGGGTCTCGTTATCGGCACCGTCGGGACGCGGAACCAGATGGAAAGAAGGATAAGCTCAATAACGGAAAAGAAACCGCTTATCGCGACGACACCGATAAAAGAAAAGGTATACTTTTTCATATTAAATTCCTTGATTGTCATTATATATCCACTATGCTAGATGGATCTAGACAAAAACGTCAAAAATGTATATTCCATCTTTCTTTTTACTTGATTAGCCAAGGTCCGGATCGTATCCCGCGCGCTCGCCGCCGATGTATTTGCACCTGGTTCTCGCGAGCACGATCGGCGCCTCTCCGATCGCGGTGATGCTCGTTCGGACGGGAACCGCGACAGCCTTAAGGTGCATTCCGATGAGGGTGTGTCCGATATCAATACCGAAATCGGCCTCGATCGACTCGACCAGCACGGGGTCTTGCATTCTGGCGTAGGCCTCGGTCGCGAAGGCGCCGCCCGCTTTCCGTCGGGGAACGGCGTTGACCCGCGTTAATCTGTCGCGCAAACAGAGTTCTTTCTCCACGACGAGGGCGCGGTTTAGGTGCTCGCAGCACTGGGCCGCGATATAAATACCGCGTTCGCGGCAAAAGTCGCCGATCGTCCCGAAAATCGCGCTTGCCGCTTCCTCGCTTCCCGCCGTCCCGATCCGCTCGCCGATCACTTCGCTCGTGCTGCATCCCACGACGAGGATCGCGCCCTCGCCGAGTTTCGACGCCGCGTACAATTCCGCGAGCGCCTCTTGAAGATCGCCCTTGATTGCATTGATCATGCTCTATGTATCGGATAGAAATAGCGTTACTTGACAACCTCGTAGGGCCAGTCATTGATGCCGCCAAGGTCAAAAACCCGGGAGTAGCCGAGTTTTTTCAGTTCTGCCGCCGCGATCGCGGAACGCCTGCCGGACCTGCAATACACGATGACCGTCGCGTCCTTCGCGGGAATCGCCTTGGCCGCCGTTGTCGCGGTAATCTCGTCGTAGGGCAGGAGTATAGCGCGAGCGATATGACCGGAAACATATTCCGCCTGCGTGCGCACGTCGAGCAAAACTATCTTTGAATCGGATGCGAGCAGCTGCTTTGCCTTATCGGGGGCGATTTTGCCGTCTTCGGCCTGGATGAGCGCCATGGACATAGACGCGCAGCATACGATAGCCAAACCAAGCGTATTTTTCATATCATTTCTCCCTAGAGACAAGTATACGCGATCCTCGCGCCCGTGACGGTGATAAGATCACGCCTCTCGTGATTAAACGCGTACATAAAACGCGCATTCGATCAAAACGCGCGGCGCTTACGTCGCATGAGGCTCGCTCGCGCGGCGATTTGCCGCGCGAGCGAGCGCGATGGACTAGAACCTCCGCTCGAATGA
>DAOPXQ010000111.1:0-7719 GCA_035352395.1 Treponemataceae bacterium
CCATTACCTGGATGAGTTCATCGATCGGTAGGGGCTGTTTTCGTTTCCTGTCCAATATCCAATAGCGGACAAGATCTCTGTTCAGCCCATATTGTTTGGCTAATTTTTTGTATCCACCAACATGGTTTTGGTATGCTTTGACCACCTCAAGGCGTAACTCCATTGGATACTTCATCGTATAAAGCATGATTGACCCCCTGTAACTTGTCCAGTCTTTTGGGGTCAGTTCAAGTGACCTACGTGGGGGGAGCGATCGATTTTTCCGCTCTCGACCCATTCGTGAAATCGCGGAACGTCGTGTACGATATCTTTAGCGCCGAATCGGTGGATGGCGTCGTTCTGTGCGGGGGCTCTCTGGGCAATGGCGTGTCGACGGCTCGATTCAACGAGTTCTGCGCCCGTTTCGCTTCCGTTCCCTCCATAAGCGTCGGTCCCGCGGGCGCGAAAATCCCAAGGATCCTCGTCGATAACGATCGGGGCATGCGCGACATCATCATGCACCTTATCAATGAGCATGGATGCCGGAAGATCGCGTGCATTACGGGCCCGAAGGGAAACGAGGACGCTGACCGCCGGAGAAACATGTTTTCCCGGACCTTGCTTGAATGCGGGATTGCAGTCGACGAAAGCCTCGTCTATACGGGTGACTTTAACGACCACTCCGGCGTGGCCGCCGTCAAGCATTGGCTTGACGACCTTGGGGTTCAACCCGAGGCGATAGTCGCGTCGAACGATAACATGGCGTTCGGCGCCATCGCCGCCCTGCAGGAACGGGGTATTTCGGTGCCGTATGGCGTCGCCGTCACGGGATTCGACGACGTACCGGACGCGGCGACGCAAACCCCGCCCCTTTCGACCGTAAGTCAACCGATATATCAGGAAGGACG
The DNA here is from genome assembly GCA_035352395.1 of Treponemataceae bacterium. Classification (GTDB taxonomy): domain Bacteria; phylum Spirochaetota; class Spirochaetia; order Treponematales; family Treponemataceae; genus Teretinema. The sequence goes on from DAOPXQ010000111.1 coordinate 888, forward strand.
GAAGGCCCTTGAACTGCTCGTCCGCAAGCTGAGCGGCGGAACTCTTGACTTCGAGACTCAGGTCGAGCCTCGTCTCGTCTGTCGCGAATCCTGCGGTTGCCTTTCCGCGACGCTCGGCGCTTTCAAGGAATCCGAATACGAGTCAAAGGTCGCCGAAGCGGGGGCGGACGCCATACGCCGCGAGCTTTCCCGTTCGGGTCGCGATAAAGCGCCCTCGGTAGAGTCTCTCGCGCGGTCGTGGAACGCAAAGCCCCGGGACGAGAGGGCGTTTATCGCGGAATTCAGCAACGTATTGCAGCGCGATATCATTTCCGGCTCTGACGCCTCCTCGTGGTATCCGGTGATAAACCTTTTTCGACTTTCGTCCGCGGAGGGCGACTGTGGCGCGTTGCTGCATCGCGCGCAAGCGATGGTTTCCGACGCCGAGCGCCAAGCGATTTTCCGCGGAATAACGGAACGGGAACGCAAAGACAGCGTGTTGCGTATCGTCGAGCGCGAGATCCTGACGAGCCTGACCCAGGACAACCTCGCGAAGATTCTCGCAAAATCCTTTCCTCAGCTTGGTCTTGGAGGCGCGATCCTGTGCCTCTATGACGATCCCGCGCGTCCAACCGCGGCCTCGAAGGCGATCGTCGCGGTGCGCGACGGCAAGGCGCTGCCCACGCCGAAAGAATCCTTCCTTCCCGCAAGGATCGCACCCGAATCTGTGCAATTCGCCTCGTCCCCGAAGTCTCCGATCGTGCTCATTCCCCTGTGCTACCGCGAAACAAGCCTTGGCTACGTCGCTTTCGAGCAGACGACCGACAAGGGCGCGCTTTACGAGGGGCTTACCAACGAGATCGGCACCGCGATACAGGGAATGATCCTGATCGAGCGCGTCGTCAGGGCAGAGCGGGACATGGAAGCGCGCAGCGGCGAGATCGAGAGCCTTGTCCGTCCCATGCTCGAGTCCATCGGCTCGATCAACGACGTAGCCTCCGCCCAAAGGGACGAGATCGGTAGGTTGGATGCCCTGAACCGCAGAAGCGACCTGTCCGTTAAGGGAATGAAAGGGATCATCGAGTCCTTATCTGACGTGCTGGGTAAGGCAGGGGAGCTAGTCGCCGGGATCAACGAGATATCCGAAGTCGTCAACGTGGTCGCGATCAACGCGAGTATCGAGGCGGCGCATTTCGGCAAGCAGGGAACGGCGTTCGCCGTCATCGCAGGGGAAGTTCGGAAGCTCGCCGGGACGACGAGGAAAAACGCCGAGGGCATCACCGGTTTCCTTGACGAGATCGGGACTAAAATCGCCGGGCTTTACTCCTCGAACCAGGAACTCTCCGATACATTCGCGCAGCTTAAGACGACCGTGCAAGCCTCCGTCGAGGTTCTTGGATCCATCTCGGCGCGCATGGAAACCCTGGATCGCGGCAGCAACGAGATTCTCAAAGTCATGAATTCCAAAGCTTTGACGACCTGATTGATCATTTGCGCGCGATTTGGTATAAATATGCAATAATCAAGCATTAAAGCCGTGTGTGCAAAGGGGTATACAGGCAACTTCCGGTGCGCCGGTTATCAGGAGGTTTGATATGCCCTTTAACGAGATGTACGGCATTAGCGCTTTCGGCGATTCTGTAATGAGGGATCGTCTCCCCAAGGCAATCTACAAGGAACTCAAAGAGGTCCAGGCCGGCGAGCGCGAGCTTACCAACTCATGCGCCGAGGTCGTCGCGAACGCAATGAAGGACTGGGCGATCGAGAAGGGCGCGACCCACTATACCCACTGGTTCCAGCCGATGACCGGCCTTACCGCCGAGAAGCACGACTCTTTCATTTCCCCCACCAACGACGGACGCGCGATCCTCGAGTTCTCCGGCAAGGAGCTTCTCCAGGGCGAGCCCGACGCTTCGAGTTTCCCCTCCGGCGGACTCCGCGCCACCTTCGAGGCTCGCGGCTACACCGCGTGGGACGTCACGAGCCCCGCGTACCTCAGCGAGGACGGCAACTGCAAGACCCTCGTCATCCCGACCGCGTTCGTCGGCTACCACGGCGAGGCGCTCGACAAGAAGACCCCGCTCCTCCGCTCCATGCAGGCGGTCAACGTTCAGGCGATGCGCGTCATCAAGGCCCTCGGCAACACCACTTCCAAGCGCGTCGTTTCGTCCGTCGGTCCCGAGCAGGAGTACTTCCTCGTCGACGAGAAATACTACAACGAGCGCCAGGACCTCTTCCTGACCGGACGCACCGTGTTCGGAGCCCTTCCCCCGAAGGGTCAGGAGATGGAAGACCATTACTTCGGCAAGATCCCCTCGCGCGTCGCGGGCTTCATGACCGACGTAAACGAGGAACTCTGGAAGCTCGGCATCCCGTCCAAGACCCAGCATAACGAGGTCGCGCCGAACCAGTTCGAGCTCGCGCCGATCTATAACGTCTCAAACGTCGCAACCGACCAGAACTACATCGTCATGATGACGCTGAAGAAAATCGCCCGCAAGCACGGCATGGTCTGCCTTCTCCACGAGAAGCCCTTCCGTGGCGTAAACGGCTCCGGAAAGCACAATAACTGGTCGATAGGCACCGACGACGGGATCAACCTCCTTAATCCCGGAAAGACCCCCGGGGAGAATATTCAGTTCCTCCTTTTCGTCTCCGCCGTAATCGACGCCGTCGATACCTACGCGCCGCTTCTCCGCCTCTCCGCGGCGAATACCGGTAACGATCACCGTCTTGGCGCGAACGAGGCCCCGCCCGCGATCATCTCGATCTTCCTCGGGGAGCAGCTCTCCGACATCTTCGAGGGCATCGCGACCGGCAAGCCCGTCCCGAGCCAGGAAGGCCTGAAGCTCGAGCTCGGCGTCAACACCCTGCCCAAGCTCCCGAAGGACCTGACCGACCGCAACCGCACGAGCCCGTTCGCCTTCACCGGCAACAAGTTCGAGTTCCGCATGGTGCCGTCGAGCGAATCAATCGCGGGGGCGAACTTCACGATCAACACGACCGTGGCCGAGGTTCTCGCCGGATTCGCCGACAAGCTCGAGAAGTCCAAGGACGTCACCGCGACCGTCAAGGAGATCGTCACCGACACCTGGAAGAAGCATAGCCGGATCGTGTTCAACGGAAACGGCTATACCGAGGACTGGGTCAAGGAAGCCGAGAAGCGCGGATTGCCGAACCTCAAGAGCTCGGTCGAGGCCTGGCCGTATTTCGGCAAGGAAGACTCCGTTCGCATCTTCACCAAGCACAAGGTCTTTTCCAAGGAAGAGATTCACGCTCGCCTGGACATCGTCCTCGAGAAGTACTCCAAGCAGATCAACATCGAGGCCGGCGTCGCGTACGAGATGGCGACCCGACAGATCCTTCCCGCTTGCTCCGACTACGCGGTCGAGGTCGCGGCCCAGCTGCAGACCCTCGAGTCATCCGGCGTCAAGAGCGACTCCCTCAAGAAGAAGCTCGGGGACGTTATGGTTATGGTAGAGGAAGCGTCGAAGATCGCAGACAAACTCGACGCGGACCGCAAGGCGGCGAAGGCCGTCGCTGACCCGCTCGCGCAGGCCAAGACGTATCGGGATTCCGTATTCGCCGATATGGAAGCGCTCCGGGCGCCGATCGATCGGCTCGAGAAGCTCCTTCCGAGGGACTACTGGCCGATGCCGACGTACGAGGAACTGCTTTTCAGGATTTAATCGACTCGTATATGAAGAGGCCACCCTTACGGGTGGCCTCTTTTTTATACTCTGGCGGTTTACGACTTGTCCATCAATTCCTTGCGGCTATTAACGCGGTTTTTTTCGTAGATATGCTTTATGTGCGTCTTGGCCGTGTTCTCCGAGATGCACAGTCGCGCCGCGATCTCCTTCGTGCTGCAGCCTTTCGCGAGAAGCTCGTACACGTCCTGTTCGCGGCGGCTCATTGAGGATGTCGTCTCGATCGATTCGCCCCAAAAAACCTGCACGGAAAATCCCGCGAGTCCGCCCTTGTTAAGGGTGACGGGGGTAAACTCGGCGTGAATCGGCCTGCCGTCTTCGGCGGAGACGTCGGCGTGGATTCGTTCCTTCCCTCGGGCGTGCGAGGGAAACTTATCGATCTGGCTGGCGAACAGACGCTCGCCGGTCGCGATGGGAAAGCCCGCGCTCCGTAAAAGGTCGACGGCTTTGTCGTTCATGTCCTGGATCGCCAATTCCGTGTCGACGATGACGATTGCCTTGGGATGCGTCTCGACCAAGTTTCTGTATTCGATGATCCGCGGGTCGAGAAGCCGATAGCGGGTAATGCTCACGAGAAACGTAAGTCCGCTGACCGAGAAGAGCAGTATCGAAAAGTCGCGCTGTATTCCGGGGATCAGTCGGAAGATATAGATCAGGTTCGAGGCGACCGGGAAGCTGACGCCGATGATATTAAGAATACACTGCGATTTTCGGCTCGCGTCCATTTGAATGAAGTCCCTTAGTATGAACCCGATCCCGACGAAATAAAGAATATACGAATACGCGCTGTGAACCCAGAACCAGGGACCGTAGCTTTTTACAACGTGAAAATACGCGTTGCCCGTTTGAATGATCGCGTGATCGCTCCAGAGCGCCGGCTCGAAGAAGGGCACCCATACGATCGCGATCGTGATCGAGGGAATGATCGACAGTAGTACTTCCGTGGATACAAGGTGATCGTTGGTCCCGTGCGTATACTCAAGGCAAAACAAAACCCAGGAGATGGGTAGGACGGCAATGGCGGTGTAAGTGAGGTGCGAGAAAAAGAGCAGGGACTCTTGTGACTTCGCCGTCATTTCGAGGGCGGTAAAAAGCGTGATACACGCGGTCTCGCAGAGGAAAAAAACCAGTGAGATAAATCGGCCTTTTTGCCGGTTTACGACAGTGAAGATCAGGCAGGTGATCGTCAGAAGCAAAGCGAATGGGGACAATGTGACAAAAAGCTGTGCCTGTGACATATCTCCATTTTCTCATGGTGGGAATACTCCGTCAAGATGAGCCGTCGTGTGCCAAAAAAAAGGCAACGCGTAATGCGTTGCCCGAAATAATGCCGGAGGATTATTTTTACATCGGTTTTTTTACCTGGATGTTTTGTGATGGCATTAGTTTAACCCTTCTGTTTCAGCAATACAACTTTTCGAAGGGTGATTTTTGGGTGATTTTTAAATCGAAAATAGAACACTTGTATAAATGTTCAAGTAATACATTGACAAAGTGAACAGTTGAACATATATTCAAGTGTATGAAAGACACTCTACATAACCAAGATATACCGCCTGTGGTTAATTCCCGAACAATTATCGATATGGATGACCGCTGTGAGGTTAATACGGTACATGAGCAGGAAGTCGCGCGCTCCAGGATGAAGATGCCCGATGAAGCGCTGCTATGTGACCTCGGCGACTTTTTCAAGACGTTCGGCGATTCAACCAGAATCAAGATCGTATCGGCCTTGATGACCGGCGAGCTTTGCGTATGCGACATCGCGGCGACGCTCGACATGACGGTATCGGCCGTATCCCATCAATTGCGCGTCCTGCGGCAGGCGAAGATAGTCAGGACTCGCCGGGACGGGAAGCAGATATTCTATTCTATCGAGGATAACCATGTCGGAATCCTGTTCACCATGGGCCTTGAGCACGTCAGGGAGGATAGATAATGGGATGCGGTTGCTGTCATGATTCATCGTCCGAGTGCGCCAATGAGCATGCGCATGAGCATTCCCATGAGCAAGAGGGTGGACGGGCTCGGCTCGAGGTTCGCTTGCTCGCGATCCGTTTTTCGGTCGCATTCATCCTGTTCGCGTCCTCGATCGCGCTTTCGGTTTTTCTACCCGGCGCGCATGGGCTTCTGACGCGGGCACTGTTCGTCGCGTCTTGGCTCGTCGCTGGATATCGCGTCGTATGGAACGCGATCCGTAACGCCCTGCGAGGCGATCTTTTCGACGAGAATTTCCTGATGACCGTCGCGACCGTGGGCGCGTTCGTCATCGGTCAGTGGAGCGAGGGCGCCGCCGTCATGCTTTTCTATAACCTGGGCGAAATGGTCCAGGAGTCCGCGGTCAACCGGTCGCGAAAGTCGATCACCGATTTGATGGACGTCCGACCGGACGTCGCCCGGCTCAGCGAGGGAGACGCGCTCGTGCACCCTTCGACCGTGCCCGTCGGGTCTACGATACGCGTCCTTCCCGGCGAAAAGGTTCCCCTCGACGGCACGATAGTCGGCGGCGCGACGAGTTTCGACACCTCACGGCTGACGGGCGAGAGCGCACCGCGCGACGCCGTTTCCGGGGACGTCGCCCTCGCGGGATTCGTCAACGGCGGCGGACTCGTGGAGATTCGCACGACCGCGGCCTTCGGCGATACGGCAGCCTCGAAAATGCTCGCGCTCATCGAGGACGCGCAGAACCGAAAGGCGAAGGCGGAGCGGCTAATCACGTCGTTCGCGCGCGTGTACACGCCGATCGTAACCGTCGGTGCGGTTCTTTTAGCCATCGTGCCTCCGTTCGCCAATGCGCTGATCGGCGGCGCGGGCCTTTCGTCACTCGCTACATGGTCTGTCTTTGCCCCATGGGTGTCCCGCGCGCTCGTGTTCCTCGTCATATCCTGCCCCTGCGCGTTCGTCATCTCGGTGCCGCTCGGGTTTTTCGGCGGCATCGGCGGGGCGGCGAAGCTCGGCATCCTCGTCAAGGGCGCGGACTTCATCGACGCGCTCGCGAAGACACGCGCGGTCGTTTTCGACAAGACCGGCACGCTCACGAAGGGCGTGTTCAAGGTGCGGTCCGTCGAATGCGCCGACGGCATCACGGAACGCGAACTCGCGGAAATCGCGGCTGTCGCGGAATCGCGCTCGAACCATCCGGT
>DAOPXQ010000112.1:0-7703 GCA_035352395.1 Treponemataceae bacterium
CGCCCTTTCGTCCCGCGAGGACCGCGATGCGCCGGTAGATTCGGGCCGCCGGCGCGATTCCGATGGCGCGGCCCAAAAGGTCGTCCGCCTCGTTTATCAGGTCGAGCTTAAGGCAATTCGCCGCGCGATCGGTCAGTAGCTCGGCGTCGAAGGGGCTCTTTCTGAGCGCCCGTACGTACCATCCCTCGGCTTCCTCATGCCGTTCGTCCTGCACGAGGAGGTTCGCTCCGGCGCGAAGGGCCTCGGCCTCGTCGGTGTCAAGAAGGGGTAGGGCCTCGTCGAGGCGTCCCTGCCTGCGGTAAATCTCGGCGAGATTGACGATGACCGGGAGCTCGCTCGGCAGGAGCCTGCGCGCCTCGAGAATATGCGACTCGGCGGCGCGCACGTCGTTTTTCGCGAGCGCGCGCATCGCCGCGAGATTATGCGTCCATCCCGAGGCGTTGGCCTTGAGCGCGTCGTCGATCTCCGCGTCGCATTCCCTCCCCGCGAGGTAAAGGGTTTCGGCGAGCCTAAAGCGATATTGGCCGTAATCCGGCGCGAGAGCGACCGCCTTCCTGAGCGCGGATATGGCACCGTCCGTGTCTTCTTTTCCGCTAAGGAGCATGCCGTAGAGATACCACACGGCGGAATCCTCTGAGCCAAGGGCGATCGCCTTCTCGAGCGACGCGAGCGCTCCGTCGCCGTCGTCTGTCGCGTATTTGTACTTCCCGGCGATCGCGGCGACGAGCGGGTTGTCGGGCGCCTTCTCGCCGAGGGTCGTTACCAGGTCGGAAAGGTCATCGTAATCCTCCGTGGAGAGGAAGATGCGGGCGGCCTCGAGCCAGGCCGCGATCGCGGCGTTATCGTTGCCCGAGGCGAGTAGCTCGTTTCCCTCATGCAGGTAAAAGAGCCCCTGGTCCGGCGCGAGGGACGCGGCCCGATGATAGTCGGCGGCCGCGGCGTCGTGGTCGCCAAGCCATCTGTTCAGGTGTCCTCGGACGTTCGAAAGGAAGGGCGATGCCTCGACCATGGGTTCGGGGATCGACGCGAAGAGTTCGCGGAGGTCTGCGAAACGGCTGTCCAGGTACAGGATGCCGGCTAGTTCCGCGAGCGCCTCCGGGTTGGCCGGCTCGAGCGCGAGCGCCTTACGGACGCTTTCTTCGGCCTCGGGAACCAGTCGCTGCGTAAGGTGTATCCGCGCGGAAAGAATCAGTTCGTCGACGCCCGGCTCGCGGTCTTTCCAAGCGCGCTTAAGCTCGATGATCGCCGGGACGTATCGGCCCATGGCGTGCAGGGTTTTCGCGAGATTGACGCGGGCTTCGGGCGGAATCGCGATGTATTGGTTCCATCGCGTGTAGACGGTTTCAACCTCTATGGGCCTCGATTCGATCGAGATCGCGCGGAGGGTCGCCTTATTGCGGTCGCGGGCTCCCCAGTTCTGGCCGGCGAACGCGACGTTTCCCGCGGCCTGTATCGTGTCGTCCGCGCATTCGGCGACCCAGCAGTCGTTGACGATTATCGTAAAACTCGTCGCCTGCGCCACTATGCGGAGGGTCTTCGTCTCGGGCTTGAGTCTATAAGGGGCTTCGTCGCCCTCCTCGGTCTCGTCGGTCCGCGTTTCCGTCCAGCCGAGCACCGGGACCGGCGTCCCGTTGACGACCGCGTCCATGCGAACCATTCCCCCGTCGGAGACGAGCACGCTGTAAAAGGTGGAGTCGTTGAGGTATCTGAACGCGATGCCGGCGGCCATGGTTCCCGCGAGCGAAGAGTGCCCTTCGGCCGATTCGCGCGGGAATTCGATGATCGCCTCGGCGACGAAATCCCGATAGCGGTATATGGGATCGAGCGTCCACGCGTAGACGTTCTGTCGCGTAAACGATAGCGAAAGCCCGTCGTCATTTATCGCCGCGGTAAAGGAGTCCCCGTTTTCCTCGAGGAAACGGGCCGTGGAGGCCTTGCGAAAATCGGTCTGCCAGAGTTCTTCGACGATGGCGTCGGGATCTGAAATTTCCTGTTTATCTATGCCCAATATGCGTTTCAGAAAGGTGAACATACGCGATCACGTTACCCCAAAACCAAGTATCTGTCTACGCGAGCCTTTTTCTCCCGGTAATCCTGTAAAAAAAAACCTTAATTTGTTGAAAATAGCAATTATTTAGCCCTTTAATACTTCCCTTTTTTTTCATCGTTTTATACACTGGGTTTATGGAGCGTTACGGGATACCGCGTTCGTATAAAAGCGGAATACTCGCCCTGGCTCCGGGAGACATTATGGCCTTTCCGTCAAATTTCGTGTGGGGCGCGGCAACCGCCGCGTATCAGATTGAGGGTTCCGCGTCCGTCGATGGCCGGACCCCGTCCGTTTGGGATACGTTCGCCGAGCGTCCCGGAAAGGTGTACGGCGACCAAACCGGCGAAACCGCGTGCGACCATTACCGCCGCTTTAAGGAAGACGTCGCGTTAATGAAGGAACTCGGCCTGAAGGCCTACCGATTCTCCGTTTCCTGGTCGCGCATCCTTCCCGAGGGGAGGGGCAAGATTAACCAGAAGGGCCTCGATTTCTACGTCAACCTAGTCGACGAGCTTCTGGCCGCGGGGATAGAGCCCTGGCTAACCCTGTATCATTGGGATATGCCGCAATGCCTGCAGCGAGAGGGTGGCTGGCTCAATCCGGCTACCGGCGACGCCTTCGCGGAACTGACACGAGCCCTCGCCACGGCGCTCGGGAATCGGGTTAAATACTGGATGACGCTCAATGAGCCGCAATGCTTCGTCGCCCTCGGACATTACGCGGGCTTACACGCGCCCGCGCTAACGCTCGGCGACGACGATATCGCCAAGGTTATTCATTACGTGCTCGTCGCGCACGGCAAGGCGGTAAAGGCCCTTCGCGAGATCGGCGGGGACCGCTACAAGATCGGTTTCGTGCCGACGACCCGCGCCATAATCCCCGCGACCGAATCCGCCGCGGACATCGAGGCGTGCCGCGAGCTTTTGTTCTCGTTTAATCCCCCGCCTAACTCGATGTGGACCTTCGCGGCTTTCGTCGACCCGGTCTTGCTCGGCGAGTATCCTTCCGACTACCTGGCGCGCATGGAGCCGCACCTCCCCCGGGGCTGGCGCGACGATCTTCCCCTGATCAGCCAGAAGCTTGATTTCTGCGGCGTTAACCTGTACGCGGGCGAGCTCTTTGAAAAAACCCCGGACGGCGTCCGGATGGTTCCGCCCGTTCCGGGCGCGCCCCAGTCAGCGCTCAAATGGCCCGTGCAGCCGGCGACGCTCCGTTGGGTTCCCCGCTTTATGTGGGAGCGTTATAAGCTACCGATCGTCATCGCCGAAAACGGGCTCGCGCTGCCCGATTGGGTCAGCCTTGACGGCAAGGCGCACGATCCAGCCCGCATCGACTTTACCTGGCGCTACCTTCTCGAGCTTGAGAAGGCCATCGCGGACGGAGCTGAGATCGCGGGTTACTTTCACTGGAGCTTCATGGATAACTTCGAGTGGGCCGAGGGGTACAAAGAGCGGTTTGGACTCGTGCACGTTGACTTTGGGACCCAAAAGCGGACCCCCAAGGATTCCGCGTTCTGGTATCGCGGGGTTATCGAAACCAATGGTGCTTCGCTCCACGATAAGCCCTGAAAGGATTTGACATAAGCCTCGAATGGGACAACAATTAACGCGAGATGCTAAACGCTGAGCGATAATAAAATTCCGATTCGAGGTGCATTATGCAAGTGACGGAGGAAGAGACCCTTATTCATCTAATCTGCGGCTCCATGCTGGAGGGCCAGGACGGTATAAAAATGCGCGCGTTTCTCGCGTTTAACCGCGGAAACGAGCTTGCCACAGCCGACAATCTTGCAATCCTCAAGGATAAGGGCTTGATCCAGATTCGCGACGACACGATCTATCCAATCGGTACACTCTAATCCCTCCTTGCGCTGTACGTTCGTAGGCGCCGACCGTTTTTCGCTTGTACCTTGCGCCTATTCGGCATATTATGGCGTATGGCAGAAATTAGGTATCGCGTTTATATCGGTTCCATGCTCATCGCCTCGAGCGTGCTCGTCCTCGCTGTTATTTTCGCGAGCATGTTCACGAGCCTTCAGGGGCGCCTATTCGAGGAGACCTCCGACCGGCTTCGCGCCACCGCGGTCCTCGGCGCGGACGGGATAGATACGGACGACCTTCGCGCCCTCGTTTCCCGCGTGTCGCCGTCGCTCGACGGGAAATCTTCCCTTGAGGTGGAGAAAACCCCGGAATATATCCGCGTCTCGGCCTACCTCAACCGCATCCGAAGCACGAATCCCACGCTCATTAGGTACGTATACATCCTGTCGCCCGGCGAAGTGCCCGAGCGCGCCCGCTTCGTCGTCGACGCCGACGTTCTCGCCCTTCGCGCCGAGATCCTCAATACGGGAAAGAGCAGCGACGAGATATCCGGCTTCAACCTCGAGTACGATATTTCGGGACAGAGGGAGACGATCGCCTCCCTAATGCAAAAGACCCCTCAGGTCGGCTCGTCGTTCGTGCGCGACGAGGCTTACGGGGTTAATTCCCTCATGGGAATCGCGCCAATCTTCGACCGCGAGACGGGCGCGTTCATGGGATGCCTTGGCATCGACATCTCCGACGGTAATTACTCCGCCTTTCTTTGGTCGGTTTTCCTTCCGGTAATCGCGATCGCCGTTCTCATGCTCGCCTTTATCCTCGCCGGTTCCTTCGCGCTCTCTTGGCGCATTAGCAAGCCGATCAAGGAGCTTACGGACGCCGTGCGCCGATTCGGCGAGTCCGACCTCGCCTCGCGTTCCGCGCTCACGACCAATATCAAGGAGCTCTACGACCTTAAGACCAACTACAACGGCATGGCCGATAAGATTCAGAGCTATCAGGAACACCTGATCGAGCTCAACGCGGCGATGGAGCGCTTCGTGCCGGACGCGTTCCTCACGTTCCTCTCGAAGAAGAGCATCGTGGACGTCAGGCTCGGCGACCAGATCCAGAAGGATATGACCGTCATGTTCTCCGACATCCGGGGCTTCACCGCGATCAGCGAAAACCTTACCCCGAAGCAAACCTTCAATTTTCTCAACGAATATCTTTCGCGTATCGCCCCCATCATTCGCCGCCACGGCGGTTTCATCGACAAATACCTCGGAGACGGGGTAATGGCGATATTCCCCGGTCGGGTGGACGACGCCGTTCGGTGCGCCCTCGACATGATCGTGGAGATCCGCAAGTTCAACGGCGAGCGCGAAAAGGCGGGCTTACAGCCCATCATGACCGGCACCGGCATCCATTGCGGCACCTTGATGATGGGAACCATCGGCGAGGAAAAGCGGATGCAGACCACCGTCATCGCGGATTCGGTAAACGTCGCGTGCAGGCTCGAGAGCATGACCAAGGAAACGGGGACGCGCCTGCTCGTCACGAGGGAGATCTATAACCGCCTTGAGGAGCTCGATTCCTTCATGACCCGCTACGTCGGCCCGATACAATTTAAGGGCAAAGACGAGAAAATCGGCGTCTTCGAGGTTTATGACCAAGATCCGGCCGAGTGCCGCGAGCTCAAAGCCGTCTCCCGCAAGGATTTCGAGCATGCCGTTTCCCTCCTTGGGGAGGGAAAGTTCGCCCCGGCGCGCAAAATTCTCGAGCGCGTCGTGGCCGCGAATCCCTCCGATCGCGCCGCCCTTTGGCGCCTTGACCAATGCCGCGCCCGCCGCGTGTCCGAGGAATAAGGCGCCTTCGCCGCGCGCGCTTGCGTTAATCGTCGTTTGACAGCCTCCTTCCGCGAACTTACGCTTATAGCGGGTAAAGGAGGCTTACCATGAGTGTGATAACCATTTCCCGCGAGGCCGGATCGCTCGGCACGGATATAGCCCAGGCGGTCGCCGCGTCCCTTTCATACAAACTAGTCAACAAGGAAACGCTCGGGACGCTGCTCGCGAAGTACGGGCTGGTGGGATTCAGCAAGGTTTACGACGCCGCGCCGGACTTTTGGGAAGGCTTCAACGCCCGAAAGGTCGACGAGCGAACGACGATGATCGCCATGATGAACCGCGCCATCCTCGCGATCGCCAAGCGCGGTAACGTGATAATCGTGGGTCGCGGCGGATACGTCGCGCTCTCAGGCTATGCCGACGCGCTTAACGTCCGGCTACAGGCCCCGATCGAGTTCCGCGCGAAGGCCGCAATGACCGAACTTGGGCTCTCGGACCTCGCCGCGGCGGAAAAGGACGTCCGCGAGCGCGATCGCGTCCGCGCCCTTTTTATGGAAACCTTCTACGGCATCAAAACCGAACCCGTTTCCAGCTTTGACCTCGCGATCAATATCTCGAAGGTTCCGAAAGACCTTGCCGTGGAATGGATCGTCGCGGCGGCCAAGGCGATGGACAAAGCCCCCGCCGCCTCCGGAAAGCTCGCGCGCAACCTTGAGGTCGACTCCGTGCTTGACGAGGCGGTCGCCGAAATCTTCCGTTAAGGATTTTTTTATGTATTTGGGCGTTACCGGGGTAGAGTCCATCGGACTCTACCCCGGCCCGGGCTCTTCGCTGCGATTTCGCGCTAGCGCGAAATCTCCGCTTCGATCCCTAACGCAAGAGATCCCCGCCTTCTTTCCTTTCCTGCGCGATTCTGCCCATACGAAAAAGGCCGCCCTCGCGGGCGGCCCTTTTTTACGCGGCGAACCGCGTTTCCGTAAATTAGTACATCCCGTGGAGAAATGCCGGTTCCCGGCATTTCTCCCTGCAGTATTAAGCCAAAGGCTTAATACATGCCGTCCATTCCGCCCATTCCGCCACCACCGGCGGGCATGGCGGGGGGATTCTTCTCGGGGAGGTCGGTGATCGCGCACTCGGTGGTCAGGAGGAGGCTCGCGACGGACGCGGCGTTCTGCAGAGCGGAGCGCGCGACCTTCGCGGGATCGATGATTCCGACCTTAACCATATCAACCCATTCCATCTTCGCGGCGTCGAAGCCGATTCCCTTCTTCTCGGTCTTCGCGCGCTCGGCGATCACTCCGCCGTCGGCGCCCGCGTTGATCGCGATCTGGCGCATCGGCTCCTCAAGGGCGCGCTTGACGATCTTGTAGCCGATCTTCTCGTCGTCGGTAAGCGCGGTAAGGTCGGCCTTCTCAAGGGCGGTCGCGGCCTGGATGAGCGCGAGTCCGCCTCCGGGGACGATTCCTTCCTCGAGCGCGGCGCGGGTCGCGGAGAGGGCGTCCTCGACTCTGTGCTTCTTTTCCTTCATCTCGACTTCGGTCACGGCGCCGATGTTGATGACGGCGACTCCTCCGGCGAGCTTCGCGAGGCGTTCCTTGAGCTTCTCCTTGTCGTAGTCGCTCGTGGTTTCCTCGATCTGCGCCTTGATCTGCGCGACGCGGTCCTTGATGTCCTTGGCCTTTCCGGCGCCGTCGACGATGATCGTGTTGTCCTTGTCGATCTTGACGCTCTTCGCCTGGCCGAGCTGGCTGATGTCCGCGGCCTCGAGCTTGAGCCCGAGTTCCTCGGTGATCACCTCTCCGCCGGTGAGGATCGCGATGTCCTCGAGCATGGCCTTGCGGCGGTCGCCGAATCCGGGAGCCTTGACCGCGCAGGTCTTAAGGGTTCCGCGGAGGCTGTTGACGACGAGGGTCGCGAGGGCTTCGCCGTCGACGTCCTCGGCGATGATCAGGAGCTGGCGTCCGGACTGCGCGATCTTCTCGAGCAGGGGAAGCATGTCCTTCA
>DAOPXQ010000113.1:0-7670 GCA_035352395.1 Treponemataceae bacterium
GGTTTTTCGGCGGGATCGGCGGCGCCGCGAAAAAAGGCCTCCTCGTAAAGGGCGCGGACTATATCGACGTGCTTGCCAAGGCAAAGGGCGTGGTGTTCGATAAAACGGGGACGCTTACCCGCGGCGAGTTCGCCGTACGGTCGGTGGAGCCCGCTGGAGTAAAACCCGCCGGAGCCATGCCCGCCGGTGCCATACCCGCCGGAATCTCGCCCGCGTGTGTCTCACCCTCGGGTGATGCGCCCAGCGTCCTTGCCCACGAGCTTATCCACGCGGCCGCGATCGCGGAATCGCGTTCCGGCCATCCCGTTGCGCGGGCAATACTTGAATACGCGAAAGGCGTCGGGATCGACGCGCAATCCGCCGCGGTTAGCGAGGTCCTTGAGCGGGCGGGGTATGGGGTTTCGCTCGTGCATGAGGGACGAACCCTCCTTGCGGGATCTCGGCGGCTTATGACTGAGCGCGGCGTTTCCGGCCTTCCGTCGGAAGAGGAATCAGGAACGATCGTTGGAACCGCGGTCGATGTCGCTATTGACGGGATATGGAAGGGCCGGATTGTGCTTGGCGATACCCCGAAAGACGACGCGGCGCTGGCCGTCACGAGGCTCCGCGAGCTTGGCGTGAGGGATATCGTCATGCTTACCGGCGACGTCGAGTCCGCCGCCCATGATGCCGCCAACGCGATCGGCATAACGGATTATCGCTCGGGCGTGCTGCCTCATCAGAAGGTTGATTTCTTCGACGAGATTTCCGCCAAGGTAAAGCGCGAAAACCCGAAGGCTACCGTGCTGTTCGTCGGCGATGGGATCAACGACGCGCCGGTGCTCGCCCGCGCCGATGCCGGGCTCGCGATGGGCGGTATTGGGAGCGACGCCGCGATCGAGGCCGCCGACGTCGTCCTTATGAACGACAGCCCCCTCCTAGTCGCGGAGGCGATCCGCTCCGCGCGCTGGACCCGGCATATCGTTATGGAAAACATCGTCCTCTCGTTCGTCATCAAGATCGGCTTTCTCGCCCTGGGCGCGCTCGGGGTGGCGACTCTATGGGAGGCCGTGTTCGCGGACGTGGGCGTCGCCCTGCTCGCGACGGTCAACTCGCTCCGCGCCCGGCGCTGAGGGAAAGCCATCGATAGACAGACGCGACGTTTTCTGGTATCGTTCCATCATACGCGCCGGCGTGGTGGAATGGTAGACACGGTGGACTCAAAATCCACTGCCCCTAAAGCGTATCGGTTCAAGTCCGATCGCCGGCATTGAAAAGCGACCCCCTAAGGGTCGCTTTTTTTTATTTCAATAGTCAATCCCGATGAGTCGCCTTGTATTGCCTGAATCCCCCTGACAGGTTTCTGACGTTCCGGAAGCCGCGTCCGAGCAGGATGTTTTGTGCGGCGTTGCCCGTCGTGCCTTTGTTGCAATAGGTTATGATCATCGCGTCTCTGTCCATGTCCTGGGTTTTCTCCCTGATCGATTCATGCGGGATATTAACCGCGCCCGGGACATGGGCTGCCTCAAACTGTTTTTTCGCGCGGGTATCGATAACCGTATGCGGCTCCCCGGACGCGGCGAGACCGTCCATCTCCGCGGCGGTGATGAGCGGCCTGCCGCGCGCGATCGCGTTGTCGAGGATCATGCCGGTGTACATGACGGGATCTTTCGTCGTCGAGAAAGGCGGGGCGTACGCAAGGTCTAAATGGAAAAGGTCTTCGGCTTTCGCCCCGAACGTGATGGCCGTGGCGATTACGTCTATTCGTTTGTCCACGCCCGATTCCCCGATAATTTGCGCGCCAAGCATGCGGCCCGTCGAGCGATCCGCGATTCCCTTGATCGTAATTTCCTTTCCGCCGAGATAGTCCGGCCTGTCCGGCTTGATGTTATGGCAGACGACCGCGTCATAACCCGCCTCGCGAGCCTCCCGTTCCGAGAGTCCGGTCTGCGCGACGGCTAGGCCGAACACGCTGAATATGCCGGTGCCGAGAATCCCCCGAAATTCGAGCGCCCCGCCCGTTACTTGATCGCCCGCGATTCGACCGGTTTTGTTCGCGGTCGAACCGAGCGGTCTCCAAACTTTTTTCCGGGTCACGAGATGGGTCTGCTCCACGCAGTCTCCGCATGCCCAAATTCCTGGGATGGAGGTCTCCATTTTCGCGTTCGTCTTTATTGCGCCCGCGACGCCAAGCTCGACGCCGCATGCTTTCGCGAGCGAGGTTTCGGGCCGGACTCCGGCCGCGAGTAGGGTGAGCCCCGAAGGTATTCGCGTTCCGTCGGACAGCATCACGCCGCCGTTTCCGACTTCCGTTACCGAGGCTCCTGTATATACCTTGACGCCGTTTTTCTCGAGATGGGCGCGGACGAGAATAGCCATATCGGGATCGAGGCCTGGCGTTACCTGGTCGAGTTTTTCGACGAGGGTTACCGCGATGCCGAGCTTAGCGAGGTTTTCGCAAACCTCGAGGCCGATGAAACCGGTGCCGACAATCGCGGCGGTATCGGGTTTCTTGTCCGCGATCCATTCCTTGATGCGAATCATGTCATTGATATTGCGCAGGGTGAAAACATCTTCCCGATCGGCCCCTGTAATCGGGAGCCTCATGGCGGACGCGCCGGTCGCGAGGATGAGGCGGTCCCATCGGTCGTCGAAGGTCTCGCCCGTCTCGAGATTGCGCACGGTCACGGTTTTAGTTACGGGATTTATCGACAGCGCTTCGTGGCGAGTTTTGACCTCGACCCGGTATTTGGTCCAGAAAAACGCGGGGTCTCGCGGGGTAAGGTCTGAAAGACTTTTAACTTCGTCGCCGAGGAAATAGGGCATGCCGCAACCCGAATACGAAATGAATCGATCTCGCTCGTATACTGTGATTTCCGCGTCTTCGTCGTTACGTCTCGCCTTGGCGGCCGCGGAAGTGCCTGCGGCGACCGCTCCGATGATTACTATTCGCATGGCTGTCTCCTTTATATAGAATAGAGCCATGCGATAGCGCAGTCAACGCGAGAATCGTGAGAAATCGGTTAAACTATCAATTGCTCAACTTTGCATGGATCGCGTCGAGTTTTGCCCTGAATAAGCCGCGCAAATCCTGCTCGATATCGGCCATTGGCTTTGAGGGAATCATGTCCATGCGGGTCGCGTAATCCTTTCCCGGTGCCTCGATCATATTGGCGCTCGCGACGGCCATGCGGGAGACCAGTCGCGCGGACTCATCCGGCGTCAGACCATAGCGTACTCCGCTCGTTATCATTTCATCGAGAAGCGGCCAAAGATACGTAGGCCCCATCGCGGAAAGTACGGCATAGGTTTCAAGGTTCGTTTCATCGACTTCGGGCATGTCACCGAGTACGGACAGCAATTCTCTCACAAGCTTTCGGTCGGATTCACTTATCGACGAGCCCCACGCGACGGGATTATAACCTTCACCAATGCTGGTCGCCGCATTCGGAATATATCGCGCGATTTTATCGGTACCAAGCCAATTCGAAAGCGCGGAGATTGAGGCTTTGGGGGCAAGCGAGACGACTATGGTGTGTTGTCCGACGAACGGCGCAATGGACTCACATCCCGCCTGTACGTTCGGGGGAGGGAGGGCGATGAAAAGAAAGTCGGCCTTGCCCACGTTTTTGGAATTTGTCCCCGCGTTGGTTACGGAAGTAATACGCTGCGCGAGGTTTTCCGATACCGCGGGATTTGCGTCCATGACCGTAATCGCGAGGTTAGTATGTGCCCGGAATAGTCCTTCAATCATGAATGCCGTTACCCGGCCCGACCCGATGAAACCGATTGTCCGCTGATCCATATTCGTCCTCCATATGATAATATACTAATATGCGCAATAGTGCATATTAGTAGTTAAAAAAACTATTTACATCCGCACCAATTTGTCGGTTTTCCGCTATCATCCCGGCTTTGGAGGATTTTTTTGATGTTCTTCACGTCTTCGGAGAAAGCCGGAACATCGGCGCATTTGATCGCGGCGACGGAATCAAGGAGTTTCCGCGTAAAATCGTTCTCGGCTATAATGCCGTATTTCACCAGTTTCCCGTCGCGTTCTTCCTTAACGAGACGCGCGGTGCGGAGAATGCCAAGCGCTCGTGAAATGGCATACTGCGGTTTTCCCGTAATGCTCCCGATCTCGCACACGCAAAGCTGAACGCCGGCCTTCAAAAGAATCCGTACGATTCTGAGGCGGGTTTCATCGCCAAGAGCCTTAATTTTTTCCGTGTGATCAATCATGACTATATGATATGTACATATATGCATATATGTCAAGTGTTAAAAAACATTTATCGCTGATTGCGCATCAACCAAGTCTCTTTTTCTTCTCGGCGAGGACGGCGAGGTAGCTGCATTTTCCCATCTCGATGACGCAGGGCACGACGAGCGTATAGATAACCTGCGTGCCTTTCTTTTCCATTTCAATAAGACCTACATCGTGGAGCAGCGATAGATGTTTCGAGGCGACGGATTTATTCAGATTGAGGTATGAGGCGAGGTCGCACACGCACCATGGCTTTTCCGCGAGCTTTTCCAGCATCGCAAGCCGGTCCGGGTGCCCGATTGCCTTGAATAATTCGGCGGTCATCTCGAAGCGTTTTTTATCAGATTCCTTCATATCTATATAGTTGCAAAGTTCGGAAACTTTGTCAATAAATTGTGCGTGTTCTTGTGTTTCGACTTGACTTTTGGTGCAAAGTTTCCAATAATAGAAACAGAAGGGGAATAAATGATGAAAATACAGATTCTTGGGACAGGATGCCCGAAGTGTAAGCAACTTGAGGCGAACGCTCGCGCGGCGGTCGCTTCGAAGGGAGTCGAGGCGGATATAGAGAAGGTTACCGATATCGACCAAATCATGGAGATGGGCGTAATGATGACCCCCGCCCTCGTCATCGATGGCGAAGTCAGAAGCGTCGGCAAGGTTCTCACCGTCGACCAGATCGCCGCGCAGCTGGAAGGTGCAAACTGATGGCCTGTTCATGCTCTTGCTGTGGGGACACCGCGACAAAGCTGGTTTATGCGTGCGCGGGAGCGGCGAATACGGGATATCTCGCGGATCAGGTAGCGCGAAAGCTCAATCGCGACGGGGCCGCTGATATGACTTGCCTCGCGGCGGTCAGCGCCGACCTTTCTGGGTTCATCGAGTCGGCAAAATCCGCGGACAAGAACGTCGTGATCGACGGGTGCCCGGTCGCGTGCGGAAAGAAGATATTCGAAAGCAAGGGGCTTCCGTTCATGCATTTCGTCACGACCGATTTCGGCGTGGAAAAGAAGAAGACCGTAATCACCCAAGAAGTAATCGATAGGGTGGCGGGAGAGATCTGCAAGGCAATGAACGCCTAAAGGATTGAGAGATGGCAAAGAAAGAATATACTCCCAACGTCATTTTATTGGGACTTGCGGCGGTATTCGTCGCGATTTACTTCATTCCGTGGGACGCCCCGCGCGTCACGACGGGAATTCTCGAAGGCTTCCAGATGCTTGGCGAGTATGCGCGCCTGCATGTGCTGCTCTGCCTCGTTCCTGCGATGTTCATCGCCGGCGCGATCGGCGTGTTCCTGAACCAGCAGGCGGTCATGAAGTATCTTGGGCCGAAAGCTCCGAAGGCGGTAGCCTACGCGGTCGCCTCGGTTTCGGGCGCGATTCTCGCGGTATGCTCCTGCACGGTGTTGCCCCTCTTCAAGGGTATCTACAAGAAAGGCGCGGGACTTGGCCCCGCGATCAGCTTTCTCTATTCGGGACCGGCGATCAGCGTTATCGCGATTACGATGTCGTTCCAGGTGTTCGGCTGGAAAATCGGAATTGCGCGGACAATTGGCGCGATCAGTTTCGCCGTCATCATCGGCCTTTTAATGCAGCTGATTTTCCGCAAGGAAGACGAGGCACGGCTCGCCGACGAGCGTCTTTTTAAAGCTCCGCTCGACGAAGGCGGCCGGAAGCTCTGGCAAACCGTTGTCTATATCGGCTCTATGATCGGCATCCTCATTTTCGTGAATTGGGCATCCTCGAAGGGCGGCTCCGAAGCGTGGGACGCGATCTATCGCGCAAAATACGTTATTACCGGGGCGTTTGCTCTCGTTTTGATTTTCGCGATCGTTCGATGGTTCAAGAAGCATGAGCTCGCCGAGTGGGGCGCCGCGACGCGCGATTTTGCCCTCCAGATTTTACCGCTTCTTTTTGGCGGCGTTTTGGTTTCCGGCTTTCTGCTTGGTCGGCCCGGACATGAGGCGTTGATTCCAAACTCTTGGGTCGCGGGACTCGTCGGAGGTAACTCGATATTCGCGAACTTTATCGCCGCGATCTCGGGCGCGTTCATGTATTTCGCGACGCTGACCGAGGTACCGATCGTGCAGGGCCTTCTCGGATCCGGCATGGGACAGGGGCCTGCCCTCGCTCTCCTGCTCGCGGGTCCGAGTCTATCGCTCCCGTCGATGCTCGTCATCAACGCGGAGATTGGTTTCAAGAAGACATTCGTTTACGTATCGCTGGTCGTCTTGATGTCGACGCTTGCGGGACTGATTTTCGGAATGATAGTTTGATCGCTTGATCGCTGTATATTACATAAAGGATGGGTTATGAATAAACGGAAAGCAGTAATCGGTGGCGTGGCGATCGCAGGTGTAATAGCGGTAATCGGCGTTATGTGGGTCGTCAAGAACGGAAAGCCTGACGAGGATTTTGGTAGCGCAACCCAATCCGTGGCGCCAGTACCTGCCGACGCTCCCGTGGAGAAAACACCGGATACTCCGGGAACTACTGCCGCCCCGGCGAGATCCGCGCTACTCGATGGCCCCTTGAATCTTACCGGCCCCTTCGACCTCGCCGAATATCGAGCCGTAGGCGTTCCCGTTATCATCGACTTCGGCGCCGATTCGTGCATCCCATGCAAGGAAATGGCACCGGTACTCGTCGCGCTTCATGACGAACTCAAAGGGAAAGCGATCATCCGATTTGTCGATGTATGGAAGTACCGCGACCTTGCTGAGGGTATCCCACTGCAGGTTATCCCGACGCAGGTTTTCTTTGACGCGTCGGGCAAGCCCTTTACCCCTTCCGATAAGCTTCAGATCCCGATGACGCAATACTCGACGCGCGAAACGAACGAGCATGTCTTCACGACGCATGAAGGCGGGATTACCAAGGATCAGCTTCTTTCCGTGCTCTACGAAATGGGGATGCAGAAATGAATGACGCGATCAACGTCGCACTCGAACATCTTTCCCTCCTGATACAGGGAAGTTTTTGGCTAGCTCCGGTACTAGCCCTTCTCGCGGGCGTCCTGACGAGCGTAACGCCGTGTTCGCTTTCGAGCGTCCCCCTCGTCGTCGCGTACGTGGGCGGCACGGGCCGAAATGACCCAAAGATCGCGTTTCGCTACTCGCTCGCGTTCGCGCTCGGGATGGCGATAACCTTTACCGCGCTCGGCGCGACCGCCTCCCTTCTGGGAAAGCTCCTGAACTTCGGTACGAGCGGTTGGTGGTACCTGATTCTGGGCGGGCTCATGATCCTGATGGCGCTCCAGACCTGGGGAATAATCACGATAATTCCCGCGACTTACGCGCAGAGCAAGAACACCCGCCGCGGTTATCCCGGCGCGATCCTTATGGGCGTTCTCGGGGGGCTTTTTTCCTCGCCTTGCGCGACGCCGGTGTGGCCGCGGTCAAGATCGAGGGGCGCATGAAGTC
>DAOPXQ010000114.1:0-7597 GCA_035352395.1 Treponemataceae bacterium
GATTTCCACGGCTTCCCGGTGATCATAGGCCTTTTTATAGGGGCGGTCCGATCTCAACGCGTCGTAAACGTCGGCGATAGCCATGACCCTGGCCGTTAGCGGAATCTCCGAACCGGTCAGCCCGGAAGGGTATCCCGTGCCGTCCCATCGTTCATGATGCCTTTCGGAAATCTCGAGCGCGAAAGAAAAGGTACTCGCGGAGCCCAGGTAATTCTGGATTTGACGGAGCGCTTTCCCTCCCTGAATGGTGTGCCTTTTGATGATGGAGAATTCATCGTCGGTAAGTTTGTCGGGCTTGAGCAGGATGCTGTCGGGAATGCCGATCTTGCCGATGTCGTGCAGCATGGCTGAATTCGATATGAGCGTGACCGCTTTGCGGGAGAATACCTTCCCGCCATCGTAGTTTTCCAAAAGCAGCTTAACGTACATGCGCGTGCGCAATAGATGCTCGCCGGTTTCGCGGTCGCGGAATTCCGAGAGTATGGCGAGCGACGGGAAAAGGGCTTCTTGGATTTCCTGTTTGTCGAGCATGATCTTTTTCCGCTCTTGTCGGCGTTTGCTAATGTTCTCAACCATGATGACATGAAGCCTTCGACGATTATAGTCGGATACCCTATTTCCCGTGACGGACGCGACGCAGACCGTGTTGTCGGGCTTAACGTAACGCTTTTCCTTGACGAATCTCGACGTGCCGCTTTCAAGGTGCCTTTGTATCGTTGATCTATCGTCTTCGACGTCGTCCGGGTGGGTGAACTCCATCCAGGTTCGCCCCTGAACGGCATCGCGCTCCCTTCCGAGCATGTCGCAGTATGCGTCGTTCGCGAAGCATATCTCGCCCGTGTCGGAGTCGATGACGGCGAGCCCGATCGGGAGCGACATGAAGATAAGCTGTGTCAGTTCAATATCCGTGTCTTTTGGTAAATTACTATTCATATTTAATCGATACTTCGACGGAATGACAGCGCAAACATGAAGTAATCTTTCTAGTTATATTTACTTCATCCCTCAACTCAATGTAGGCAATATCCCCGCCAATCCGTTTTTGGCAATCGACGGGGAAACGTATCTTAATGACTAACTCTCGGCGCTCATGGAGACCGCCGGTTGGCTTACGTCGGCCGGTTTGTCCGCCTCGGCTTGCGCGCTTTCGATCTCCTTGGCGGTGATGATGCCGTTGACCGCGAGAAGGGTGATAAAGCCATCGTCCTGCTTCGCCATGCCCTCGATGAAAGACGAGTCTATCGAAAGCCCGATCGTCGGCGTCGGCTCGACGCTTTCGCGATCGATCGTTATTACCTTATGGACCGCGTCCGCGTAGATGCCGATCGTTCTCGTTTTTTGCCCGTTATCCCCGTCGTGGGGAACCTCGACGACCACGATCGCGGTTTCCGTCGAGACGTCCGTCGCGCCAAGCCCCAGCTTCAGCTTGAGGTCCACGAGCGGGACGACGCTGCCCCTTAGGTTGATGACGCCCGCCATAAAGTCCGGCATTCGCGGAATCCTCGTGACGCGGGGAACCTCGAGTATCTCCCTGACGTTCGAGACGCAAAGCGCGTATTCCTCGCCGGCTATCCTGAACGTGAGGTATTGCCGTATCTCTTCCATGCTGTGCCTCCCTTCGCTCAGAATTGCTTGAAGTGATCGTCGTTGTCGTCGCGCGCGGGCGTCTGGACGTCATCGTCGAGATTCAGCTTGATTCCCCTCGACGCGTCGGCTTTCGCGAGCGATCGGGGCTGCGGCGCCTTGCCGGCCTGCGGTTTAGCGGCGGACGGCCTTTGCGCGGCCTTCGCATGCGCGTCGCGGGCGCGTCCCGCGCGGTCCGCGGCGTTTGCGCCCATCTTGAAATAGGATATCGTCGCGTCCATTTCCTCGGCCTGGCCGGCGAGTTCCTCGGACATCGACGCGGATTCCTCCGACGCGGACGCGTTCTGCTGAACGACCTGGTCAAGCTGCATGATCGCCGCGTTGATCTGTTCGGCGCCGGAGTTTTGCTCGTTGCTCGCGGCGGAAATCTCCTGCACGAGCTCGGCCGTCCGCTTGATCTCCGGGATCATGCCGTTGATGGTCGTGCCCGCCTTTTCGGCGATGACCACGCTCTCGCCCGAAAGCTTGTTGATCTCGCCCGCCTCTTTCTGGCTGCGCTCCGCGAGCTTTCCGACCTCCGAGGCGACGACCGCGAAGCCCTTGCCGTATTCGCCCGCGCGGGCGGCCTCGATGGAGGCGTTGAGCGCGAGCATGTTGGTCGATCGGGCGATCTCCTCGATGATGTTGATCTTGTTCGCGATGAGCTTCATCGCCTCGACGGTCTCGTTTACGGCCTTGCCGCCCTCTTCGGCGATCTGCGCGGATTTCTGCGCGATCTTTTCCGTGGTAAGGGCGTTTTCGGCGTTCTGCTTGATGTTGCTCGTCATCTGCTCCATCGACGAGGAGATTTCCTCGAGCGACGCCGCCTGTTCCGTGGCGCCCTGGGACATCTGCTGGCTCGTCGAGCTTAGCTGCTGGCTACCCGAGCTGACTTGGCCCGCGGCCGACTGGATCTGCGTGACGATCTCGAGGAGCTTCGCCCGCATCGCGTCGAGCGATCGCGCCAGGATACCGATCTCGTCCCCCTGGTCGATGCCCGTCTCCGCGGTAAGGTCGCCCTCGGCCATCTTCTCCGCGAAGGCGACGCCTTTGCTCATCGCGCCCGTGATCGCGCGCGTGAGGAATACTCCGATGATGATGCCGCAGAGGAGGCTGATGACGCTGAAGAGAAGGACCATCGTCTTCGTGTTTCGTTCGGCGGCCTGAATGAGGCTCGTTCCGCTGTCGTTAAGCTCCTCTGCCTTGGAGATCGCGAGGGACGAGGCTCCGACCGCCGCGCCCTGAGCCTCTTTCTGGGCTTCGGATTCCTTCAGGTAACCGTCGGCGGCGTCGGCGTATTCCGTCGAGCGCGTCGCGATCTCCCCGAGCGCCTCGCGGGATTCGCCGTCCTTCGCCGAGGAGGCAAGCCTTTGCGCGGCTCTGTCGAGTTCCGCCATATAGGTCTTGATCAACTCCACGGATTCGGCCTTTCCCGACACTATGAACTTGTATCCCTCAAGGCGCGCCTTGAGCATGGTGATCGAGAGCGAGGCCTTCTGCCCGTCGCTGAGCGAACCGCGGTCGAGCCGCGCGATATAATCGTCGATCGCCGCGGAAACCTTGACCATCTGCGCGAGCTTGGCGCTTTTCGTCGTTTCCCCGTCGGCATAGGCGACGAAATACTTCTCGTAGTCGCTCGATCCCGAGACGATGGCGTCGATTCTCGCGATGTTATTCTTGTCCTTAACCTGGGATCGGAGTTCCCCCGCTATCTTGCGGTTGTTCTCCATATTGTCGCGAACGGTCTGAACGTATTTCGTGTCCTTCGTGATGACGAAGTTCTTGCCCGCGACCATCGCGCCTTGCGTGTTTTTGACGATCTGGTCCGCGATTCCGTTGCGGGCGATGCTGCCCGTGATTGACGAGAGTCCGTTCAGGGTGATGAAACAGGTAATGAGCGAGAACGCGAGGACGACGGCAAATCCTCCGCCTATCTTGATCGCGAGTCGTACGTTTTTAAGCATAATCGTGGCTCCTTTATTGCTATCTGTGTGTTTTAATTCGCCTGTCGCGTCGCGGCGGTTTACGCCGTGACTTTCTTTACCGTTTCCATAAGCTTTTCGCTGTTGAACGGCTTTACGATCCATCCCGTCGCGCCGGCCTTCTTGCCTTCCTCGACGACGGAGCCTTGCGACTCGGTCGTGAGCACGAGGACCGGCGTGAATTTATGCTCGCTCGTCTCGCGGATTTTCTTGACGAGGGTAATCCCGTCCATGTTTGGCATGTTGACGTCCGTGATGACGAGTTTAGGTTTGTTGGTCTCCATGACCTTAAGCGCCTCAAGGCCGTCCGAGGCCTCGAGGACCGCGTACCCGCCCTGCTCCAAAATGAAACGAGTGCTCTGCCTGACCGACACGGAGTCGTCGACTATGAGAACCGTTGCCCCCATCTTATTTTCCTCCTTGCGATGCGTAGACCTGGATTATTTGCTCGACGTCGATAATGAGCGCGATGGACCCGTTGCCGCGGATGGTCGCGCTCGAGATTCCCTTCGCGCGTCGGTACATCGCGTCGAGCGGCTTGATGACCGTTTGGTTGCTGCCGTAGATTCGGTCGACGAGCAGCCCGACGCTTTCGTCGCGGAGCGTCACGACGACGATCTGCTCGATCGTCGGGCGCTTGCCCCGTATGCCGAAGAATGAGCGGAGATCGATGAAGGGAAGCTGCCTGCCCTGCCACGCGACGATGTTTCCCTGCCCGAGCCTCATCCCCTCGCGGTATTCGGCGCAGCCGGTGACGCACGAAAGGGGAATCACGAAGTATTCCTCTCCCGCGCTTACCATGAGCCCGTCGATGATGGCGAGCGTCAGCGGTATGGAGAGCGTCATCTTGGTGCCGTGCCCCTCCGGGCTCTCGATGGCGATCTTTCCGCCGATCGCCTCCATTTGCCGGTTGACGACGTCCATTCCGACGCCGCGCCCGGAAACGGCGCTTACCGTCTTCTTGGTGGAGAATCCGGGAAGGAAGATCAGCTTGAAGATCTCCTCGTCGGTCAGCTTATCGCTTGGCTGGATGAGGCCCTTCGATAGGGCTTTGTCCTGTATGGCCTTGCGGTCGAGCCCGTTGCCGTCGTCCTCGACGGTGATCTGCACGGCGGCGCCCGCCTGGGACGCATGCAGCCTGATCACGCCCGTCTCGGGCTTTCCCCGAGAGGCGCGAACGTCGGGGGTCTCGATTCCGTGATCTATGCTGTTTCGGACTATGTGCACGAGCGGGTCGTGCAGGCGGTCGATTACCGATTTATCCAGCTCGGTCTCGCCGCCCGAGGTCTCGAGCTCGATGCTCTTGCCGAGCTCTCCGGAAAGGTCGCGCACGAGCCGCTTGAAGCTCGAAAAGGTCGGGCCGACGGGGACCATGCGGACGTTCATCGCGAGATTGCGAAGGCTTTCGGTGAGGCGTCCCAATTGCTCGACGACGGACTCGAGCTCACCGGATTTATCCACCGCCTTCGTGGTTTCGCCAATGCGCGCGTGCACGGTGACGAGTTCGCCGACGAGGGCCATGAGCTCGTCCAACCGCTCGGACTTTACCCTGATGCTACCGAGGTCGGTCTGCGTCTTGCGTTCGGTCTGTATTTTCTGCATCTGCCGCTGTTCCTCGAGCGCTGCCTTTACCTCGACAGGGGACACGAGCCCCTCGTCGACGAGGGCTTCGCCGATGCGCTTTCGGGAGGAAAGAACCTTGGATAGTTCCTCGTCCGTGATGCGCCCTTTTTCCACGAGGATTTCGCCGAGCTTCTTCGCCTCGCCGGATTCCGCCTCCGCCTTCGCGGACAGGCATGAAACGGAAAGTTCGCAGTCGCCTTCCACGAAGATAAACACGTCCCTAATGCGGTTCTCGTCGGCGGTAGTCGTAAGGAATACGGTCCAGCCACCCGCGTAGGCGTTTTGATCGATGGTTTCGATCGAGGGAATCCCCGTAAACTCCGGAACGCAAACCGCCTCGCCGAGGCACATAAGCTCGGACAGCAGATTGAACGGGTTGATGCACCGCGCGTAGATTTGCGGGCTAGGCTTGAACTCGATCCGCCAGGTTTTCTGCGCTTCCGTCGCGGTTGCCGGTTCTGGGGCGGGCGTGGTGGGTGCCGCCGTAGCGGCGGGAGATGTTGCCGTCTGGGTCAAAAGACCGCAATCCGCCTTCATCTCGTTGAGAAAGCCCACCAAATCCCGACCGCTGGAGCCAGGCACTCCCGAGGTTTGCGCCAACATTTCGTCAATAAGATCGCGGGCGATGAGGACGTTGCCAATCAGCTTTTTCGTTAAGGGAATCGTGCCGTCGCGGAGCGCCGAGAGCACGGATTCAACCTCATGCGCGAAGTGCGAGATTCCGTCGAGCCCGAACATGGCGGCTGAGCCCTTGATCGTATGCATGACTCGAAATACGGCCGAGAGAAGTTCCTTGTCGCCTGGATTCGCCTCGAGTTCCAGAAGATCGTCTTCCAGATGTCCCAAGAGCTCTAGTGCTTCGTCCTTGAAGGTTTCGATGAATTGCTGATTGTCTTCTGTCATTTTACGTTGTTTCCAGTTGTTTTACAGTGTTGCGGTATGGTTACATCAGTTTGAGGCCAGTTTTTCCATATGTCAACGGAAACATTTTGCGGAAATGAGTAGGAAAAGGCGCGATATTACATAAAAAGACAGGCGAAAACGGAATTACGCATCAATTTCCAAATATTCGTAACAAGAAAAGTGATAAAAAAAGCCCCGGGAACCGCGTGGTTCCCGGGGCTTCGTATCCTCCCGTTTGGAAGGATGGCCGCCGGAAGGAAACCCGGCCAACTCGACGCTCTTGAGATTCAAGATCATCGAGTTGGCTTTGCGTTTCTGAATCCTTTCCGGATTCAGAAACGCGTTGCTTCGTACCGATCGCAAAACTGACGTTTTTCGATCGGCCTTCCGGCTTTTTACTTTACTTGTAGAGCTCGCGAGCGACGTAGTGCGTGTGGAGGAGGTGGTGGGCCTTCTCGGAAGCGGGCTCCTTGAAGAACTCGCTGTACGCCTGCGTGATCATCGGGTTCTTGTGGGAAACGCGGATCTTGCATTCCTTGTCGTCGGTATAGAGACCGGCGGCGCGCTGTTTGCGGATCTCGTCGGTGGCGCCGTAGGGCTGTCCGCCTCCGGCTACGCAACCGCCGCGGCAGGCCATGACCTCGACGAAGTGGTACAGGGGCTCACCGCCGGCGGTCTTCGCCTTGCGGATGGCCTGGATCACGTTGTCGACGTTGCCGAGCTGGTGGACGACGGCCACGCGAACCTCGGTTCCGTTGACGTCGACCTTGGCTTCCTTGACGTTCTCAAGACCGCGCGCGGGCATGAAGTCGATCCCGCCGAGTTCCTTGCCGGTCATTACCGCGTACGCGGTGCGGAGGGCGGCTTCCATAACGCCACCGGTCGCGCCGAAGATCGTTCCCGCGCCGGAGTACGGCCCGAGGGGATTGTCGGCCTCTTCTTCCTCGATGTGAAGGAAGTCGATGCCGGCCTGCTTGATGAGGCGGGCGAGCTCGCGGGTGGTGAGGACGGTATCGACGTCCTGGAATCCGGTGGAGCTCATCGTCTTGTCGCGCTTGCACTCGTACTTCTTGGCGGTGCAGGGCATGATCGAGACGGAGTAGATCTTCGCGGGATCGATTCCGGCCTTCTGCGCCCAGTAGCTCTTGATCACGGCGCCCATCATCTGCTGGGGGCTCTTCGCGGTCGAGAGGTTATCGGTGAGGTCGTGATAGTTCTTCTCGGCGTAGTCGACCCAAGCCGGGCAGCACGAGGTGAAGAGCGGGAGGTTTTTCTTGCTCTTGAGCCTTCCGATCAACTCCGTTCCCTCTTCCATGATCGTGAGATCTGCGGAGAAGTTGGTGTCGAAGACGTACTTGAAGCCGATGCGGCGAAGGGCCGCATAGATCTTCTTGGTGGGCAGGACGCCGGGCGCGAGGCCGAACTCCTCGCCGATGGCGACGCGGACGGACGGGGCGATCTGGACG
>DAOPXQ010000115.1:0-4813 GCA_035352395.1 Treponemataceae bacterium
GAGAACGCGAGTTGGCATACGATCCCGCAAGTCGCGATAGTCGCGACGGAGGCAAGCAGGATCGCCACGAGAAGCATGCCTTTCGGCTTAAAGCCAAACAGGTAATACTGATAAAAGCCAATCGCGACCGCGTAGATGTAGACGGGCCAGGTGTACGCCGAAAGGGTCCAGTCGGTAAAAACCTCAAAAAAGAAAAGCGCGCCCAACGCGGTAAGGATTCCGCCGGGGATAAGGAACCCGGGCGCCTTTCTCCGCGAGAAGTACGCGGCCTCGAAGAAGAGGCCGGGGGCGAGGACAAAAATCGGCCAGAGATAGCGCATGCTGACGAATTCCGCGCCGAAAAGAAGACCCGCGAGAATCGAGACTCCGAGCAAAATAAACGCCCCGCCCAGTATCGCGCTCGGCGTGAACCAGGATTCGCCGCGCGTTTCATCGTTCATTGACATAAGTATCTCCTATTGCGTTATTTCTTTTTTTGAACCTTGTCGGCATATTGGGGAAAGTGCTTTTCCAGGCACGAGGGACATATCCCGTGACTGAATTGCGATTCGGTCCTTGCCTCGATGTAATCCTCGATCGGAAGCCAATTGTCGCGCTCATCGCGGATGTTTGAGCAGTACGAGCATATGGGCAAAAGGGTCTTTAGCTTGCCGACCGTTTTTTCGCTTTCTTCGGCCTTTACGCGCATCCGGTCAACGATCATGACGATCAGGCCGAAGGCCGCAAGAATCTGCAGGCCGACGAGGAAGCCGAACACGAAGTTGAGCAATACCGGCACCGTGATGAATCCGTAGACGACGACGTATATCCCCCACAGGATGAAGCCCGATCCCGCCAAGTATTTGCCGGCGTTCTTACCTTTGGGCCCTCGGATGAATACCGTTATCCCGGTGAATAGGAACAGAAGCCCGCGGATTACGCGCAGGCAGCCCGTCGCCGCGCTTGGGTGTATGGTAAACAGAAAAACGCTTAATCCCCAAGTTAGGGTAAAACCGCAGGTGACAAGAACGCTCGCGGACTTAACTTTACCGCCCGTAAAGAGATAAACGCCCCAGCCGAGCAGAAGAAATCCCTGAAAGTGGAGTATCTCCCCAATGAGGAAGTATTGCCCCATCTGCAACGGCAGTATTCCCGACCAGAAGAAGAACGCGATACCGCCGAGGACGAAGGACGTCGCCCAGCACCCGGCTCCGGCGATGCCCTTAGCGGCGATTTTTAGGAAATAGAAACCTACGGCGACGCAGAGAAAGATCGCCGAAAAACCGAGGAAGCTTACTTCAATTGTGTTCTTGTATAAAAACATCCGTTACTCTATATACGGAACGATAACTGTTTTCAGCTAAAAAATATACCGTTGCGTCGGGGTAGACAGTCGTTTTACGCGGTGATTCCGACAATATCCGCCAATTCGCCCATGCGTTCAATCGTGCGATAAGTCCCCTTCGCGTGATCCCGCTGATGACCGTTTTTATAGATGACGCAATCCGCGCCCATCGCGTTGGCGACCTCGTAGTCATGGTCTAGGTCCCCGACGAACAGGATCTTCTCCGAGGCCCCGATTTCCTTGCGCACTTCCCTTGCCCGATCGACTTTGCTTATGACCGAGTAGTCGGGATTGCCCGCGATCTTCGTGAAAAACCCCGCTATCCCCTTTTGCTTAACCTGCTCCAAAAGACTCGTCTGCTCGGAGGCGGAAACGATGTACTGCTTAATTTTCCCGGATTTCAGGGTCGCCAACAGTTCCGTTATGCCCTCGGTAAGCGGCATATCGCGAAAATACTGTCGGTAGAGGCGGTTATAGTCCGCGGCTATGCTCTCGAACGAGTGCTTGGTTAAGTCAAAGCCGATATCCTCGTAAAAATCCCTTATCGGCATCCTGAAGAATCGCTTATACGTATCGATGGTAATTACGGGCAGGTCTCTGTCCGTAAGTAAGCTATTTACGATCGTTAAGTTGTGCCCAACGTCGTCGAGCAGCGTTCCGTTCCAGTCCCATACTACCACGGTGTACATTTCGTTTCCTCTTTATGCGGTGATCTCTATTCGGTTGCTTTCGGGATCGAGAATCACGCTTTCATAGTATCCGTCGCCGGTGGTTCGGGGTTGGGACTCTACGGTGAACCCGTCCTTCTCCAGCGTCGCCGTCAGGCTGTCTACCCGTTCCCTCGATCCGACGGAAACGGCGACGTGCGTCAACCCGAGGCGTCGCGCGGCGACCGCGGTCGTGTTTGCCGGGATGTCCTTGCGCGACATGAGCTCGACCTTCGCGCCCGATTCGAAAGACATGAAATAGGACGAGAAGCCCTTCGCGGGATTCTCGTATCTCGCCGATCTCGACGCGTCGAAATACCGCTCGTAAAAGGCGGCGACCCTTTCGAGATCGAAGCACCAAATCGCTAGGTGGTGTATAAACATGGCCGTCGGTGCCCTCCTGAACTATCGCCGCGCGAGCTCTTTCAGGGCCGCGATCGCGCGTTCCCCGTCTTCCGATTTGACGAAGACGTGATCATGGTAAAAACCAGCGACTACGTTCGCGCTGACGCCGATGTCCTTTAGCGACGTCGCGACCGCAGCCGTTAAGCCGACCGCGTCCAGGCTTGAATGGACGCGCAGGGTGATTCTTTTATACGACGATTCAAAGGGCACGTTGTTCGCTTTCGCCTTTGCCGTCTCGAGGATAATCGTCGTTCCTTCGTCTTCCCGGATAATGGCCCATGGCTCAAGCCGCGCTATCTCGCGCGGTTCCGCCCGAATCGCCGCGAAGGCGTATTCCTCGGCGGATAGTTCCGGCGCCATGTTCTTAAGCAGCGCGCGAAGGTCCGTTTCTCCAGACATGCGGCTCTCCCGTCATTTTGTATACGATTTTTAGTATTTCATACGTAAAGAGCGCGCGTGTCAATCGGGACGCTTATAGCGCCAGGATCGCGCTGAAGGTTTCCTCGGTGAAATGCTCGTAAATCGTGCCATGGTCTCCGGCGCCGATGATTAGCATCTTGGAATTACGCAGTACGCGATTCAACTTGGCGCTCATTTCTATCGGGATCACCGTATCGGAGGCGCAGCCGATAATGAGCGTCGGCACGCTCAGCTTTTTCGCCTTCGCGAGGTTGTCGTATGCCTGATTATTCAGTATCGGGATCAGAATCCACGGGGCGCCGTTATATAGAAACATATCGTTCATCGTCGAGAACGGCGAGACCAACACGAGTTTATCCCCGAGCTTTCGAGTTGCCATTTCCATCGCGATCGCCGCCCCGAGCGACCGTCCGTACAGTATGGTTTTATCTTCCGTGAAATTATACTGCCGCTGAATTTGGCCTATTAGTCGGATGACATCCCGGTAGATGTCCTTTTCGTTGGCGCTGTATCGGGAGGATATGCCGAATCCCGGGTATTCGGGGATCAATACGCTATAGCCGTGCTCTACGTACCATTTCCCGATTACGAGCTCGTCGTTAATCGTGCTGTTCACGCCGTGAAACAGCACGACTAGCCTGTCCGACCGCATGCAAAACAAACCGGCGACGACTCTCCCCCTGCCCCGCGAGTAGACCGCGTGGGCGTCCGGAATGAACCCCGTGTCGATTTCGATATATTGCGGGTCGCGGTATATCACCGCCATCGAGATTACCGAGCATGAAAAGATCACCGCCGAGACGGAGAGGAGAGTAAGGATGATGAGCGATCGGCGTTTTTCCCTTTTCATTGGATCCCTATCTAAACTGTAAGTTGATGCCGCGGAAAAAGCTCGTGGCTCCCGCACCGTCGTATTTATTGTATAATTACTTCGCTGATAAGGAATTAATGATGGGAAGCCTAAATAGGCGCCGATTGGCGGACGGGTTTCCGGTGGGCCGTGATAATGGTAAAGCTATGGGAGTTCACGGTCAGGACGCAATCACCGAACGTCACATACCAGTTCTTTCCCTTGGTTATGATTGAATCTGGATTTTCAAGTATGCGCGATTTACACCAGTCAACGACGTCGGCGACGACCGCGACATCCAGATCAAGGTTCTTGCGGATTCGCTCGACGCCCATTTCGGTCGTGTGTACAAGGCGAATGTTATCGATCAGTTTCATGCGTATCCCCGGCGAGGCAGAATTCCATGATCGCGTTTTGCGCGTGAAGCAGGAATTCCTTTGCCTCGTAATCGCAATACTGATCGGTTGTCAGGGAGTCTTCCGAGATTTCTTCACCGCGGGTTATTGGGGGGCAAGGCATGAAGAATCCGCCGGGGTTCATTTTCCCGACGATAGACTTGGTGACCTGAAAGGGCAGAAAAAGTTCGCGAGTTTTAATTTTGTCGCTCGCGCGGGGCCAACAGTCCGTATAGAGTATGTCCGTGTCCTTGTTGACGGCGTTGCTGAGGTCGGTACTTGTTTCTATTTTTCCCGTCGCGCCGTCGTTGAGGCGATTTACGAGCGCGTCGTCCGCGAGAAATTCCCTCGGGCCGACCTGCATGACCCTGATCGGTAGGACGCGCGCCGCCTCGAACCAGCCCATGCAAAGGTTCGTGACCTCGCCGACGAAGGCGACGGTTAGCCCGTCAAGGTTTCCCCGTCGCGACCGGATGTACTGAAGGTCGCCGAGTATCTCGCATGGGTGATTATAGGAAGTTCGCGCGTTGATCACCGGAACGGTGGCATCCCCGGCGACCCGCAGCAGATCCTCATGGCGCTGGCAGCGGATGACCAGCGTCGAAAACCAGTTGTCGAGATATCGCGCGATGTCCTCGATCGGCTCGTGTATGCCGAGCTCGCCGGGAATAAAGGTGACGTCGGCGCCGAGCGCGCGCGCGCCGATCTCGAA
>DAOPXQ010000115.1:4913-7562 GCA_035352395.1 Treponemataceae bacterium
ACCATTCCGGCAATGATAGTCGAGCTGGTGGGCGCTCGCGCTTTGGCAACGGAGGGCGCCGCGATTAGGCTCGCGATTAATAGGCCTAGCGTAAGGAGTCCGCTGATCGCGAATGTCCGCGCGACGGGCTTATTGGCGCGAAAGCGAACCAGGCAGTATGCCGACGCGCAAAGCATCAATGCCAATACAGCGAAGTAATAAGTGGAGGTCACGCAAACCGAGACTATCGGATGGTGTATCACCAGATCGATGAAAAGGGGCGGTTGTTCGAAGGCGATCGCATGGTTCATGTGGAAAAATATACCACTAAAGGACCGGATAATCCGGGTTTCGGATCATTTTAAGGACGGCTTGGATCGATTTGCCGTCATAGTCTTTCCCCTTTTCCACGCTCAATCCCCTTTCCTCATTGCGCGAGATATTGGCTATGAACGCGTCTTTTCCGTCCTCTCCGATACAGATCGCGAAAGCCTTGATTTTCGAGAAATTTCCAAGGGAGTAAATTCCCCTTTCGCACGCGCTGAGCTCGGCGCATTGCCAGCATCCGTCGAAGCCTTTCTTGAGGCAGCAGTTTTTTTGAAAGCATCCTTCGTCGGATAAGTCGACGTCGCAGCGACTGTTCGTGGATTTGCACCCTTGGCAGCCGCTTCCCTGAAAGCATAAACCGCAGATAAGGCCGCAATAGGCGATGCTCTTCGCTAGATCGGTTTTCATGTGATGACTCCTTATGCGTATATATACCAGGGATACCATGACGCCTATTGTCATGAATTTCGCTCTTCGACTGTTGATTTTTGGGGGGAATGATTATACTTAGAGCAGTTAGCCTTAGGCGTTTTACGGAGGATCCATGTTTTACTCGCACTTGAAGATTAGGACCAAACTTGTTGCGGTTTTCGCCCTAATTCTCTCGGTATTCGTCCTTGGTTTCGCGTTTATCGCGTTCTCCCTCAGAACGATTATGGGGGCGACGGACAGTATTTACAACGAGGGACTGGTCGGAATCGAGAATCTCGTGGAAGCGGACCGGGACGCGTATCAGTCCAGCATCGCGTATTCCAACGCGTTTATGCGCGCGGACGACGCCAAGGCCTTTGACGCCCTGCTCGCCGACGCCGAGGCGAATCACGGGCAGATCCTCGAGCGGTTCGGCAAGTTTTCAAAGGTGTACGCGCAGGCCGGCAAGGAGCGGGTCCCTTCTTTCGACGTGTTCGACGCGAACTACAAGACTCTCTCCGAGCAGGGACGCATATTGACGCAGGCGCTTCGCGCGGGAAACCTGGACGAGGCCCGCCGCGTTTATTTGGGTGTGTATAATACGGCTTTCGCGGCGATGCGCGGCGCGATGGACGAATTGACCAATGTGATGCTCGAGGAAACCGAGCGGGAATACCGGCAGAGCGAGGAGGCTTTCAGGAGCGTCCTGCTGTCGCTTGGGGTAATTCTCGCGGCGATATTGGCTGTTTCGATTATTTTCGCCAATATCTTGGTTCGGGCGATCAACCGCCCCGTTAAGGATTTATCCGCTTTCGTGGGCAAGATATCGAACGGGGACCTGACGGCGGCGATACGGGCCGATTTGCTTTCGCAAAAGGACGAATTCGGCATCTTGGCGCGGGACGTGTCCGACATGCGCGAAAAGCTCGTGGACGTGATCTCTGCCTCGTACGAAGTGGCGAAAAACGTGACCACCGGAAGCGGCGAGCTGAGCTCGACCGCGCAGGCGCTCGCGCAGGGCGCTAGCGAACAGGCGAGCCTTGCCGAGGAAATTTCGGCGTCGATGGAACAGATGCGCAGCAGCGTCCATCAGAGCGCGGACAACGCCGCGCAGACCGACCGAATCGCGGTGCAGGCCGCGAGCGACGCCGATCAAAGCGGGGCCGCCGTTCGCCAAGCCGTCGACATGATGAACCAAATCGCGGAGAAAATCTCAATCATCGAGGAGATCGCCCGCCAAACCAACCTACTCGCGCTTAATGCCGCGATCGAGGCGGCTCGGGCCGGCGAGCACGGAAAGGGCTTCGCGGTCGTCGCGTCCGAGGTTCGCAAGCTCGCCGAGCGTAGCCAAAACTCCGCGGGCGAGATCGGCGACCTCTCTAAGTCCTCGGTTTCGGCCTCTATCGCTGTCGGCGACCTGCTCGCGAAGCTCGTCCCGGACATTAAGAAGACCGCGGAGCTCGTTCAGGAAATCAGCGCCGCGAGCGCTGAACAGCGATCGGGCGTCGAGCAGTCGACGAACGCGATCTCGCAGCTTGATTCCGTGATTCAGCAAAACGCCGGCTCGGCGGAAGAGCTCGCATCGACGGCGGAGGAACTCGCGTCCCAGGCCGAACAGCTATCCGAGCTCTTTAAGTTCTTTACGATATCAGACACTCGCGAACGGTGAGCCTTCGCGCGGTCCTTGCCGGCAAAAGCGCGGCAAGGACCGGCAAGACCGCGCAGAGTCCGGCTATCGCGAAAAGGCGCCCTGGAAACAGTGCCGGCACTATCATGTCCGGCAGCGCGGCGCCCATGTCCGAAAGCTCGAACCGGATGCCGATGCGCCCCGCCGCGAGGATATGAACCGTCGCGAACCCTACCGCGAGCGCCGCGATGGCCGCCGCCACGCCGGTGATGAGGGTCTCGGCGTAGATCAGCAATCCGGCCTGG
>DAOPXQ010000116.1:0-7539 GCA_035352395.1 Treponemataceae bacterium
ATGAGCGCCCGCTTTTTCATGATAACCCCTTCATCAAATGGTACTGGATGGCAAAGCTTAGCAAAAAAGCGGGGTTTCTGCAATCATGCTACCGGATACGTAGCGAATAACTAGAAGCGCGTTGGCGATTATCATGGTAAAATACGTAAATCGCTATAATTAAAGTTAGTTCTTAGTTGAGGACAAAATGATCGGTAAAAAAGTACGAGTCGCGGTATGCATGGCATTAGCTTGCGTTATGGGCGCTACGGCGCAGATCAAGTCGTATGTGGGCATCGTCCGGGAATCCTACTTCCCCGAGAGTATCGAATTCCTTACGTCGTTTCGCGACGGGCTAAACGAGGAAGGGTACCTCTCCTACGGAAAGGAGATCGACGCCTACCTTAAAGGCGGGTTCGGGTCCGGCTTCGTGTACGTCGGGCCGGACGGGAAAAACTACGTCGTAACGAACCGGCACGCCGTTTCGCAGGCCGCTTCGGCCTCGATCGAATTCGAGGACGCTAAGGGTAAGCGCGTAAAATACGACAACCTTTCGATCGTCCGGATCGACGAGGATATCGACCTCGCGCTGCTCGCCTTCCCCGAAGGCCAGGCGCCGTTCGCGAAGGGCCTCGCCCTGAGTCTCGCCGCGGTGGACGACGGGCAAGATATCTGGTCGGCGGGCTTTCCCGCGCTCGGGGACGAGCCGTCCTGGCAACTCGGCAAGGGAACGGTGACGAACGCCTCCGCCAGGGTGCCGGATCTCTGCGATCCCGAGCTATCGACGCTCATCCAGCATTCGGCCCAGATCGACGCGGGCAATTCGGGCGGTCCCTTGATGGTCTCGTCCGCGAAGGACACGGGCGGATACCGCGTCGTCGGCATCAATGCCTGGAAGGTCCTTAACCGTCAGGCGACCAACTTCGCCATCCCGTCGTCCACGGTCCTTTCCTTTATCAAAGCCTCGCTTGATCCCCCCAAGGCCGCATCGGAAAGCGACCAGATCGCCAAGCGCGCCGCGAGATTGGCGGACGATATCTCCAAAAAGGACGGGGACTTCACCTCGATCGTGAAATACGTTTCCTATCAATACGTCTCATTCAAGGGGGAAGAAGCGTTCAAGAAGATCGTCGGTACCGCCCCCTCGGCGGTGCGGGAGACGGTCCTTTCCGTTTTCTCCTCCTATTCCCCGATCGAGGGCCTGCGCTACGCCCTGGCGTACGATATTTGGTCGAAGCTCCATAACGACAAAATCCCGGAGGAAAAACCAACCGTTGGCGCCGTGGCGATGAACGAGCAAGGCGCGTACGCGGTTCCCCTTTCGGTGACGATCTCCAAAAAACCGATCAAGACCGTTTGGAATTTCGAGCACGGCAACTGGCTCCTCGCGTCATGCTTGGACCCCGCCAAGAAAGACGAGATCAATGAAGAGGCTGTTAAGGTTACGAGCTCGCCCGAAATCTACTTTCCGCATCACCTGTTACTGGCCTTAGACGGGGAGCTCATCCCGGCCAACCCCGCCGAGAGCCGATTCGGCGGGACTATGCAGTGGTTTTTCGGCAATTTTGGCCTTGGGTTTTCCCTTTCCAAGGGTCCATGGACGTTTCAGAACGTTTGGACGGGGCCTTATGTCACCGACACTATCGCGTATACGCCCATTATGGGTTTGCGGCTCCCGTTGGACTTTTCCACGTTCTATTTAATCCCGTACGTGAACGCGGGACCTTGTTTCATAATAGGCCACATTTCTTCGTTTGCCATTGATTCGGATCTCAGTCTGATGTTTCAGGTAGGGTTGTACGCCGGGTTCCATCCCGATCTACCGGTTAACTGGCTGTTCGGCGTTTCCTACAAGAATTATCCGATGGGTTCGATCTTTCCGCCTCATTTTTACGACGCAAAGCAATGCATCGACTTTTCGGTGGCTTTCGTATGGTAAAAGAGCAGTCCGCAATATAGAGGTGCATAAAAATGAAAACAAAAATCGCCGGTTCGCGCGCTCGCGTCCTTGCCTCCGTGGCGCTCGCGGCGCTTTGCGCATCGATCTGCCTGTGCGGCTGCGTAAGTATGCCGCCTCCCGCGCCGTCGGTTTCCGAAGGGCCGGCTCGCACCCCGGAAAACAGCTCGGTCTGCTATGGTATCTATGGGATAGAGTCGGGGCTTACCTATATCGAATTCGCCCAGATGAACACGGATTTTCCCCCATGCAACATGCAGGCGAGCGCCTCCTCGATGATATGGGTCACGAAACCGATCGTCGCGGGAGAGCGGTACAAACTGATCAAGGTAAGGGGTCGGAGGATAACGGCGTACTTTCGCCTGAACGCAGCGTCCGAGGTGGACTTCACGGTGCCGAGCGAGCCGGGCTTGCATTACATGGGAGCCCATGGCGCGTATGAGGAAAAGTACGGCGGGCAACCCGTGGAGATGGAGTTGGTCTCGCTTGATGCCGTTTTAAGGATGTACGCGGGTACCGCGTGGGCGCCGGTGATTCAGAAAAGAATCGAGGAGCTAAAGAATGCGAAATAACCGGATGGTCAAGATAGGGCTAATCCTGGCCTTGTCCGCGCTCTGCGCCTTATCAGCCGCCGCGAGGTCGCCGACGCCGAAACGTCCCATCGGCAATAAGGTAATGATCGTCGGTCGGATCGCGCTGAAACAGGATATCGCCCGCGCGTTTTACGCCAAGTCGTTCGGCGTTTCGGCGGACGCGGCGGACACGTACCTGCTTCCCAATAAGGCATGTCGGGGAAGCAAGCGACTGAATAAGGGAGAGGCGTATACGAACGTCGGCGATTTCTTCTTTATTACGTACACCCTGCCGAAAGACCGCGTATTCAGGTTCGACGGCTGCCTGCTGCAGTTTTTCGGGAAGAAAGAGCTTATGATCGGCGTCCCGCTTCGGCTTTCGTGTCCCGTCCCGGAAGGCGTGAAATACCTGTATATCGGGACGTACGTGATCGACGTTGCGAATAACGACTTCGTTATTAGGGATATCCAGGCTCGCGACGAATACGACCTCGCGAAGGAAGAGCTGTTGCGACGGGTCGGGAATCGGGCGACGCTCTTCCGCAGTCCCGTCTCGCAGGAAAAGGATCAGCGGTGCAAGAGCTCTTTTTTCTTTCCCGTGGACGGGACGAACGGATTCTGGACGACCATAGACTAATTCCGCGAGATGGGGGCCTTAAGTTGAAAACCGTGCTGCTTTACGATTCGGGCGACGATGACGCGCGGGTCCTACATTCGACGCTCCGCGCCGTGGCGAACAAGGCGGGCGAGGCTTACTCGTTCGACGTGTCGCGCGAGCTCCCCGCCGCTTGCGTGGGCTGCTTTGGCTGCTGGACAAAAACGCCGGGACTCTGCGTCCTGCCGCGCGACGGCGGAACCGTGTACGCGGAGAAATCCTGGGACGCGGACTATATCGTGACCGTTTCGCGTATCCTCTGGGGCGCCTTCAGCATGCCGATCAAGGCCTATACCGACCGTCTCCTGCCCACGATGCTCCCCGGGTTCAAGAGGATAAACGGGATGATGCGGCACCGGCCCCGCTACGGCCGCATACCGATCCTGCTCGCGTGCGGGTACGGCGCGTCCTCGACCGCCGAGGAAAAAACCTTTTGCGACTTCGCCCGCGCCCAGCGCGACCAGGGCGGGGTCTCCCGCGAGTCCGGAAGCTTCGTCGTCCCGCGCGGCGCCTCGGCGCAGGCCCTGTGCGGCGACTGCGCCAAGTGGCTCGGAAAGGAGCTCGCCAAATGAGGATAGCGGCGATTAACGGAAGCCCTCGCGGCGAGGAGTCCGACTCTCGCGAGCTGATTACGACCCTGCAGGGCGCCATCGGAAAGGGCCATGAGTGGCTGATCGTCTCCCAGATTCAGCAGGAGCGCAATCCCAACGACTCGATCCTCGATACCATCTCCACCTGCGACGCGCTCGTCGTCGCGTTTCCGGTGTATATGGACGCCTTGCCCGCGTCGCTGATGCGGTTCCTCGGCCGATACGCCGCGCGCTCGGCTCGATCGGGCGCCATTCGCCGAGGGCAGCGCGTGTTCGCCATGGCGAACTGCGGCTTCTACGAGGGCGAGCACTGCGAGGTCTCGCTCGATATCATGCGACGCTACTGCGAGTCGTGCGGCCTCGTCTGGGCCGGCGGCATCGGCGTCGGCACCGGCGAGATGCTGCGAAAGATCAAGACCCGGCGCCCGGATTCCGGCCCAAAGAAGCCGGTCTACCGCGCCGTTAAGGCCGTCGCGAACGCGATCGTCTTGGACAAGAACGCGAGGCTAATCGAAAACATCCTTACCCATCACGGCGTCTCTTGGTCGGCGTACCGCCGCGCGGGCGACCGCGAGTGGAAGGCCCGCATGCGCAAGAACGGCCTCAAAAAGAAAGACGCGTTGGCGCGCCCGCTCGAGGCGCTTATTAAAACGCGGTCCTGACGACCCGGTCGATCGTCGCGTCGACCTGGTCTTCCGGGATGAAGTTTTTCTGCGTGATAAGGATGCTCGCGATGCCGTGCACCTTGCCCCAAAAGCCGAGGAGTATCTCGCGGTCGCTGAGCCCGGCGTATTGTTCCTCCTCGCGGAGCGGGAGCGCGAAGCGGCGCAGTAGGTTAAAGCCGCTCGAGCCCGGTAACTCGTCGAGGTTTCCGCATCCCGCGTTCGGGCCGAAGAGGGCCAGAAAAAGCCCGCCCTCGGAAGGCATCATCGTAAAAAGCGTGAGGAGCTCAGGTTTGCCGACGAAGAAGCGCACGTACCCGATCCCGAGCCGCATGAGCGCCTCGTAACCCGTCGCGTCCGGGCCGATCGAGTCCGCGAGGGCCCGCTTGAATTGCGCCGAGGCCTCAAGGTAGATCGTCTTGAGAAGTTCCTCTTTCGTCGCGAAATGCCGATACGCGGCCGCGTGGCTAACCCCGAGCCGCTTTGAAAGCTCCCTGAGCGAGAATGCCGCGAACCCGTCCTTGCAGAGCGTTTTAAGCCCTTCGGAGATAAGGTCGTTTCGGAGGTTTCCGTGATGATAGGCGTCTGGCATGAGGAAAATATACCAGATAATGTTGACGCTGTAAACATGATGTGCTATGGTGATTGATGTAGGCGGTGTAAACATGAAACTTGGAATACTATACGATTCAAGCGAAACCGATTCTTGCGCGCTCTACGCGAGCGCCCTCGCGGCAGCCGAGGGTAAAGCGGACCGAATCGAGACCATCGACGTCTCGGAGGCCGCTTCCGCTCCGTGCATCTGTTGTTTTCAATGCTGGACGAAAACCCCCGGCGTCTGCGTCCTTCCGCGCGACGGCGGCACTCGATACGTCGAGAAATTTTGGGACGCCGACTGTCTATTGATAATCTCCCGCGTGCGATGGGGCGGGTATACGACGCCGATCAAGTCGTACATCGATCGATTAATCCCGGGCCTCCACCCGTACTTCACCAAGCGCAACGGCGAGATGCACCATAAATTCCGCTACGGCTCCATTCCGCTGATGCTCGCGGTCGGTTACGGCGCCGCCTCTCCCGGCGAGGTCGCTACCTTCCGCGCGTACACCCAGGCGAACCGCGACCAGCGCGGCACGACGCGGGACACCGGAACCTTGGTCGTCGAGCGGGGGTTGGATGCCACGTCGGGCGCGGCGGAGGAATGCACGCGCTGGCTTGAGTCGGAACTGCGCGAGATCGGCAAGGAGGCACGGAAATGAAAATCACAGCGATAAACGGCAGCGCCAAGGGCGAGCGTTCCAATTCCCGCGAGATCATCGCGATGATCCAGTCGATGGTCGGCGAGGATAAACCGATAGAGGTAGTTTCCCAGATCG
This sequence comes from Treponemataceae bacterium, assembly GCA_035352395.1. GTDB lineage: Bacteria > Spirochaetota > Spirochaetia > Treponematales > Treponemataceae > Teretinema. The sequence goes on from DAOPXQ010000116.1 coordinate 5,792, forward strand.
CCCAGTTTCGCAAACCCGACGATGCGGCCCTCCGCGCGATGGCGGAAAGCGACGTCCTTGTCATCGCGTCGAGCCTCTACGTCGACGGCCTTCCCGCGTCTCTCATGACCCTGCTCGACCGGTATTCCGCGTACCTCGCGGGAATCGGCGCGCCCGGCGCGAGCCTTACTTCCGGCGCGAGCTCTGCTCCTGGCGCGAGCAAGGCCCCGCGCGCCCCCCATCAACGCGTCTTCGGCGTCGTCAACTGCGGCTTTTTCGAGGGCCAGCAAAACGAATGCGCCCTCCGGATGCTCGCGCATTTTTGCGAGGCAAACGGACTCGAATGGTGCGGCGGCGCGGGTATTGGAACCGGCGAGATGATCGGCATGATGAAGGACATCCCCCCGCAAGCGTCGATCCGCGCGCCCGTGGTGAATGCCGTAAAGGCCATCGCCGACGCGATCGCGAAGGGCGAGGGCGGCCGGCTTCCCCGCGACGCCTTCGCGCAGCACAAGATCCCCTGGATTATGTTTAAGCTCGCGGGCGAGATGGGCTGGCGGTCGCAGGCAAAGAAGAACGGGCTCAAGGCGCGGGACCTCTTTCGCCGCCCGATGGATGAGCGCGCGCGCCGCCGGTAACCCGCCTGAGGCCCTCGGCGCCGTGCTATACTGTCGCCATGAAGGAACGCGATATTTTCGATTATTGGTTTGAGGGCGTCGACGGGTTTCTCGATCATGCGTCCGCGGAAGCGGTCGGCGAATTCACGCGCTCCTGCGCCGAGGCCTGCGGCGCTTCCTACTCGCGCGGCGTGTTCGAGCGCGCCTTCGCGGGTGGCCGCTCCCTTCGCGCGGCGCTCGACGAACTCACGCGGCTCTTCGCGGACTTTTCCTACTCCATGCCGCCCGAGGGTAAGGACGCGGACGGCGCCTTCGAGGTCCGCTACGCCCGCTGCGGCTGCGACCTCGTCAACGCGCGCGGCGTCCGTTCCCCGCGCCTCTGCGAGTGCTCAGGCATAAGCCTGAAAATAAACCTTGAATCGATATATGGACCGGGGACCGTGAGCGTCGCGCTCAAGGAAAGCGTCCTCAAGGGCGACGGCCGTTGCCGGCTCGTCGTCAGCTTTTCGGACGGCACCGAACCGCCGCGGCGCGGGAACTAAGCATCCCGCCCCGAGCTGAACTTCGCGGACTAATCTACCACACCGACACTCGATCCTCCGGGGCCACGTACATCGGGTCGCCCTTTACGATGCCGTAGGTTTCCTGGAATTCGGAGAAGTTTGAAAGCGTGCGGTTGACGCGAATGACGGGGAGGCTGTGCGGGTCTCCGCCCGCGAGGAGCGCGCGCATCTTTCTCGTCTCGATCTGGCGATTGTACTCGGCGTACGCCTGGAAGAACGCGCGGTAATCGGGGTCGTCGAGCCCTTTCAAAACCTCGAGCGCGCAATGCACCCCGTTAAGGTCCGCCATGTTCTCGTTCAGCGTCAGCGCGCCGGTGTTTTTCAGCCCGAACCAAAGCGGATGCCCAAACGCGGATTCGATCGGCCGGCCGTCGAAGAAGGCGCTGACCTTCGCGCAACGCGCGTCGTATTCGGCGCGGTCGGCTTGGGTCCACCAGTATCGCATCGCGCCGTTCGCGTCGACGTTCGCCCCGTTGGCGTCGAACGCGTGGCTGATCTCGTGGCCGATAACGCACCCGAGCAAGCCGAGCTTTCTCGATTCGGAGTCGGACGGGTTATAGTTGGGCGGCTGGAGGAAGCCGGCGGGAAA
>DAOPXQ010000117.1:0-7525 GCA_035352395.1 Treponemataceae bacterium
GGGTAATCCTCCCGTCGCTCCCGTATGCGCGCGATATTGGCAAGCGCGCACCAGGAATCCTCCGCGTCGTTCGACACCGACTGGAAATACCTCTCCGCCTCCGCGAGATCGCCCGTCCGCGCGGCCTCAAGCCCCAGATAGAACGAGGCCTTTGACGCGGCGACGGGATCTTCCGAGGAAGCCTTATCCTTTATCGAAAACGCCGAATCGTAATTCCCGATACTCGTAAAATACCAGCGGGCATAGGCTCGGATTATCGGATCGTCTGAACGCCGCTCAAGCAGCTTCCACATCCTTCCCGCCGTTCGGTCGTTATCGGGGTTTTCCAACTGCTCAAAGCGAAGATCCTCGATAAGGAATCGAGCATCGTCGGATTTGGCGAGCGCCGCGTCGAGCATTTGCCTCGCGCGCGCGGCTTCCACGGGCGCGGAGCGCATCTCGGCTTCCATCTTCAGCGTGAGGAAGCCAACCGCGCGCAGCTCTTCCTCGACAAAGTCCTTTTCAACGTTCGTATTTACCCGTGGAACGCTTCGCGCGTATCGCGCGACAGAGGGGTAGTAATCGGGGAATAACCTGATGGACTCTTCCAGCCTTTGCTTCTGCCCGGCCCAATCGGCCTCGGTGAGCGCTACGTTATACCAGGGAACCGCCGACAATCCAGGGGCAACCGCGATGGAGCGTAACCAGACCGCGCGCGCGCCATCGTTATCACCAAGGGAACTTTTCGCGTCGGCGAGCAGGAATAGGTCGCGGTCCGAAAGGCTTTCAAGGGGAACGTCGAGGTAACTGACGGACGCGTCGAAACGGGATGCGTCGTACGCGATAAGCGCGCATAGATAGGGATCCTGCCCCGTGGCGCGGTACTCCCGATCCGCGTCCGCGAGCGCTTCGCCCATCTTGCCCATGGTCGCGCGGAGAACGGCCGCGTTACGCAGGCATGCCGGGTTACCCGTGGCGTCGTAAGCGACGACCCATATCGCGGGATCCATTATTGGGGGAAAGGTTAAGGACGTCTCGTTGATGATCGAAAGGGCGGTAACCGAGGCATACTTCGTCTGCGCGACGATATCATGGTAGGCCATCGCCTTGTCATACTCGCCCACACCGTTCAGGGTATCGGCGAGAACGGCACCCAGCAGGGGATTCGTGGGGAGCTTTCGCATGCCGGTCTCGAGCGTCTTTATCGCCGCCCGAGGATCGCTCAAGGCCCGTTCGCGCTTAGCGATCGAAAGCCACTGCGAGGCGCTTAAGGCCTTTTTTCTGAGTTTCTTAAGCTTACTAAGGGATTTTCCGGTATCGCCTTGGGCGGCGATCGAGTCGGCGAGCCGTAACCCGCGCGAGAAGGAATCGCCTGACGCGCCGCCGCAGGAGGCGACAAACGCAAGCGAGACGACTATGGCAAAAACCGCGATACGCCTGAACCTCGCACGATTCTTGGCGCGGGCGGGCGCATCCGGGGTCATGCCATGCTTTTCCGCACGCTGTCCAGAACCGCGTTAACGAATCGATAGGATTCGTCCGAGCCGAATTCCTTCGTTATGTCGATCGCTTCGTCGATAACGATGGACGGATGAAGGTCCTTCTGATACAGAAGCGAATAAATGCTCATCCTAAGAATCGCGAGATCGACCTTACTGAGGCGATCGAAATCCCAATTCGTGATGTGCTTCTTGATAAGTCCGTCAATCTCTTCGATGTGCTCTATCGTGCCCGCAATGATCAAGCGGGGAAACGCGATACCCTCATCGCCGAGACGCTCGCGTTTGTCTTCCTCGAGCCACTCGAAATCAAGCAGCTCGGCGAGCGATAGGTGGGAAACGTCCCAGGCATACATTGCCTGGAACGCGATTATTCTTCCTTTTCTTCTTCCTGCCATCAAATTACCACGTTAAAACCTTATCAAGGTCTCCGCCGGTCTTCAACATCTGGTAATTCTCCGGCGTCCGGAGGTCTTTGATGAGCTGGATAAGGGCCTGATTGAGCGCGGCGCTCTGGGCCTGGGCCATAAGGGTATTCTTGATGTATTCGTACACCGTCACGTTGGCGCCGGGCTTTACCGCGTCGTTGAGCTCTAGAATCTTCGCGGGATATTTCTCCTGCACGATAAAGCATTGGAAATCGGTTTGGGTCTCGGATACGTCCGATACCTCGCCAACGCCCATGGTGAAGATCTTAAGCAGGGCTTCCATCGAGATGCCGAGCTGCTGGGACGCCGTCGCGTTTTTGTTGATATAGAGGTCGCCTGCCTGGAAACCGGAACCGGCCGCCTGGGAACGGATCTTGAGCTCGTTGGTGGAAGCGGGCTTGTCCTTAAGCTGCTTCTGATAGTCGACGAGCTTGGCGCGCGAGTCCGCGGGATTGTCTCCCTTGGGAACGACGACGAGGAAAAGCTTGATCATGTCGGGCTGCACGAAATTCTGCTTGTACATTTCGTAGTTTGCCTTGATTTCGTCTACGGTGGGGCCGGCGACGTTCTGCAGTTCGCTCTGCTTTTTCGCGAGTACGTAGCGCTGAGCGACGATCTGGCTTTTCAGGAAGCTCTTATAGTCGACCAGGGTCATGCCGTTCTGCTTCTTCATGAAATCGTCAAGGGACATGCCTGTCTGCTGCTTGACCATCTGCGCGAATTCAACCTCGGTAACCGGCTTGCCGACTTGCTGGGAGATCATCTTGAGGAAGTTCTGGTTAACCTCCGAGTCCGAGATCTTAATGCCATCTCGCTCGGCGGCCTGAACGACCAGGCGCTCGTTAATGATGGTGTCGAGCACTTCTTTTTTCTGCTCGAGCGTCATAGGGCGGTCCATTTCCTTCTGGTAAGCCTCAACGCGGGATTTCAGCTGTTTGAGCGTAATCGGTTCGCTTTTCTGGAGCTTGATGTTAACGATGGGCTGAAGATCCGTCTGTGCTACCGCAAGTCCGGCCATCATCAGTGCCATCGCAAAACTGGTTAATACGCGCTTCATCTATCCTACCTTCTTTGATCCCTTACGGAGTATACGTCTATAACAGCGCTGGGCCGTTGTACGTTACGTTGTTCACTTCTCGAGTACGGCCCTGATGCGCCGCACGCCAGCCGACGATGACTGTTCCTTCTGAATCTTGAAGGTTCCCATTCCGCCTGTACGCTCCACGTGGGGGCCGCCGCAGACTTCTTTCGAGAACGATCCGATGGAATATACCTTAACCATGCTTTCGTATTTTTCGCCGAAAAGCGCCATGGCGCCGGATTTTTTCGCTTCCTCAAGGGGCATCATCTCCATCTTTACGGGGAGGTCTGCCTTAATCTGCTCGTTCACGATCCGTTCCACCTCGGCGATCTCGGCGGGAGTTAACGGAGCGGGATGCGTAAAGTCGAACCGCATGCGCTCGGCGGTGAGGTTAGAGCCCTTTTGGCCGACGTGATTCCCCAAAACCATGCGAAGCGCCTGCTGGAGAAGGTGCGTGGCGGTATGGTACGCGGTCGTCTGCTCGGAATGGTCCGCGAGCCCGCCCTTGAAAACCTGCTCGCTTCCCGCTCGGGAAAGTTCCTGGTGTTTCTTGAACGCCTCGTCGAATTCCTCGCGGTTAACCTTCAGACCACCCTCGGCCGCGAGTTCCTCGGTCAGTTCGATCGGGAAACCGTAGGTATCGTACAGCTTGAACGCAAGGCGCCCGGACATAACCTTCTGGGGATTTTTCTGGAGGTTCGGGAGCATTTTCTCGAACTCCGCCTCGCCTTTCTGCAGGGTAACGAGGAATTTCTCCTCCTCGGCCTTGAGCTCGGCAAGGACGAAATCCTGCCGCTCGCCGATCTCGGGATACGGACCTTTATACGCGTCGATGGCGACTTGGGCAACCTTTCCGAGGAACACCCCGTCAATCCCGAGCTTTCGCCCATGGCGGACGGCTCTGCGGATCAGGCGGCGAAGGACGTATCCCGCGCCGACGTTCGACGGCGTTACGCCTTTGGCGTCGCCAAGGATAAACGTTGCCGCGCGCGCGTGGTCGCAGATAATGCGAATGGAGACGTCGTCGGAATCGTTGTCACCGTACTTTTTGCCGGAGACTTCCTCGACTGACTTGATGAATGGGATGAAAATTTCCGTCTCGTAGACGGACTTCTTGCCGTTGAGCATCGCGACGGTTCGCTCGATACCCATGCCGGTGTCGACGCATTTCCGGTCGAGCTTCAGGTACGAGCCGTCCTTCTGCTTGTTGTACTGCATAAAGACGTCGTTCCATATCTCGATGTACTTGCCGCAATGGCAGCCGGGACGGCAATCAGTTCCGCATTTCGGCTTGCCCGTGTCGATGAACATCTCGGTGTCCGGACCGCAGGGACCGGTCTCGCCCGCGGGTCCCCACCAGTTATCCTCGCGAGGAAGGAAATGAATCCGTTCCATCGGGATGCCGAGGCCGTTCCATATCGAAGCGGATTCCTCGTCGCGCGGCACGTCCGCATCTCCCGCGAAAACGGTGACGGAAAGCTTATCTACCGGGATTCCGAGCCATTTCGGGTCGGTGAGGAACTCAAAGCTGAAGCTGATCGCCTCTTTCTTGAAGTAGTCGCCAAGAGACCAGTTACCGAGCATCTCGAAGCAGGTAAGGTGGCTCGGGTCGCCAACGGAATCGATATCGCCCGTGCGGATGCATTTCTGATAGTCGGTAAGGCGCGTTCCGGCGGGATGGGGCTCTCCCATCAGGTATGGGACCAGGGGATGCATTCCCGCAGTCGTAAACAAAACGGTCGGATCATTCTCCGGGATCAAGGATTTTCCGGAAATCTCTGCATGGCCCTTAGTTTTAAAAAACTCGATGTATTTGGAGCGGAGTTCGTTGGCTGTCATAATCTGCATATAGTAGAGAATGATCCTTGATTTGTCAACGATGGCGGGCTTTATGGGCCCTTCGGCTCAATAAAAAAAGCCGTCCGGATTGATTCCGGGCGGCTCCATAGGATCGTTACTTTTCGTTACTTCTTAGCTTTTGCCTTCTTAGCGGCTACCGGCTTCTTGACTGCCTTCGCGGGCTTCTTCGCTATGGCCTTTTTCGCCGCGGGCTTATTTGCAACAGGCTTCTTGGCAGGTTTCGTCGCCTTGGCGGACTTAGCCTCTTTGAGCGCCTTGGCGGGCTTTACTGCCTTCTTGGCGGGCTTCGTCGCTTTCGCGACCTTCGCCTTGGCAGTCTTCGGAGCTTTCACCGTCTTAGCGGTCTTCGTCGCCTTGGCGACCTTTGTCGCCTTGGCGGCCTTTGCCTTTTTTGCGCCCTTAGCGGGTTTATCCGCCATTGCGGTAGCTTTCTTACCCTTCACGGCCTTCGCAGGCTTCGCGGCCTTTGCTTTCGGGCTAGCGACTTTTGCGGGCTTTGCGTTTTTCCTGACCAGGGTCCTTCCTTCCTTAAGCGCCTTGTCGATCTCGATCTGCGCGATGGAAAGCAGGGCTATCGGCACCGAGTAGGACGAACAGGAAACGTAGTTGAGCCCAGCGTCCATGCAGAAGCGGATGTTTTCCGGGCGGGCTCCATGCTCGCCGCACAGACCGCGGGTAAGGTCCGGCCGCACGGTCGAGCCGCGCTTGACGGCAATATCGATCAGCTCGCGCACGCGGGGATCAAGGACGGCGAACGGATTTCCGTCGATCAGGTCATACATCGTGTAATCGGGCATGAACGAGTTAAAATCGTCGCGGGAAAGTCCGAGCGTGGTCTGCGTAAGGTCATTCGTGCCAAACGAGAAGAACTGCGCGTACCGCGCGATCTCGCCGGCGCTCAGCGCGGCGGCAGGAAGCTCGATCATCGTTCCGATCTTGTAATGAACGGGTTTCGCCTTAAGCTCCGCGCGAACGGATTCCTCGATCGCGCCGATTCCCTGATAGGAATGGCCCTCGATCTTCTTTCCGTACACGATCTGCTTGAGCTCGCGGAAATTCATGACTATCGGGACCATGATCTCCGGCCGAACCTCGACGCCTTCCTTCTGGAGCGCGTACGCGGCCTCGAAGATAGCGCGAACCTGCATCTCGTAGATCTCGGGATACGAGATCGCGATACGGCAGCCGCGATGGCCAAGCATCGGGTTAATCTCCGCGTGCGAGTTGATTTTCTCGAGGATCTCCGTCTTATTCACCTTCCCGCCGCGGGTCGCGAGGTGCGCGAAGAACCCGGCGAGCTCGCCGTCGTTATGGGGAAGGAACTCGTGCAGAGGGGCGTCGAGAAGACGAATAGTAACCTCTTTATCGCCCATCGCCTTGAAGATTCCGTAAAAGTCCTCCATCTGCATCTTCTGCAGCTTTTTAAGGACTTTTTTGCGCTCGTTCGCGTCCTCGGAGACGATCATCTCGCGGAACACGTTGATACGCTTCTCGTTGAAGAACATATGCTCGGTGCGGCAAAGCCCAACGCCCTCGGCGCCGAACTGGAGCGCGAGCTGCGCGTCGCGGGGGCTATCCGCGTTGGCGCGTACGTGGAAATCCTGCACGAAGGATCGCGAAAGCGCGATAAAATCGAGCAAACCCGAGGTCTTCGGATCGGGCTCGATCAAGGTCGCCTTTCCGAGGAATACGGTCGACTCGCCGTAATACGGAACGTTAAGCGTTATGTAGTCGCCCTCGTTGATAGTCAACCCGCCGACGGTTGCCTTGTTTCCGCGAATCACCATGTCCGGGCGAACGAGAGAGATCTTACCGTACTGGCGCGCGACGACGGACGCGTGGGCGGAATATCCGCCCTCGTTCGAAAGAACGCCCGTCGCGACCTCGATGGCCTTAACGTCGCCCGCGTAGGTCGCCGGCATGATTAGGATACATCGGGTATCCTCGCCTTTCTGCCTCGCGATGCGCTTGGCGTCGATAAGGGAATCCGCCGAGAAATACACGCGTCCGACCGCGGCGCCCGGGGCGCCGGTAATGCCGCCGGTGGTTTTCTTAAGGTCTTTGGTGCTCGAGATATCGATTACCGGATGAAGAATCTCGTTAAGCTGTCCCGGTTTGACGGTATTCACGACGTACGCGTCGTCGACGACCTTTCGCTTGTTCAGGTCAAGGAGCAGCTGGATAAGCGAGATCGTGCTCTTCGACTCGACGGACTTCTGCTCGATGAGCCACAGACGGCCCTTCTCGATCGTGAAGCGAACCTGCCGGATTTCCTTGCTGTCGTCCTCGAGCATCCACGCGATTTGCTGGAGCTTTTTCAGGGACGCAGGATCGATCGCGTTGATATCCTTTCCGACGGAGTTGATATCGTCGAACTTCTCCTCGAAGAATTTGCCCTGAAGCTTTTTCTCGCCGGATACGATATTGCGGCTAAAGAACGAGCCCGAGCAGGAACCCTTGCCGTAATTGCCGTATACTATCAGCTGCACGAGGATCGCGGGATCGCCGTCGTTTTGGTCGTGCGCCTGATGAACGTTCTGGGCACCAAGACGGGCGCGGAGCGGGGGCGTCGCAATCCTTTTGCGTCGTCCGATGCCAATCCGTTACGTCCTGCGATGCCGCCGCATGACGGCCCTGTCATCGATGCGGTCTACGGGGCAGAGCGTGTCCGGGTCGAC
>DAOPXQ010000118.1:0-7492 GCA_035352395.1 Treponemataceae bacterium
TTGCCATGCCTGGACTCCTCGCGCGAAAAAGTGCCTTTATTCTATTAAAACGCGCGTTTTTGCGCAAGGATGAGTCCGTAGTGGATAAGAGAATTGAGTTTGCTGCGCAAACTCGAGGCAGAGGGCGTCACGAATTCAGAACGTCGTCGTTCGGAGCCCCCTCAGCCGAGGGCGTAACGAGGGGCGAAAAAACAAAAGCCATTCCGATTGACGGAATGGCCTTCGTTCGTTGACGGGACTATCGATTAGGGAATAATCCGCGTGCGGTCAAAGAAGGGACTCGAGATACCCTGAAACATCTCGTTCAGGGATTTCTTCTCGGTAAAGACCCGACCCTGCATGCCGTTCGAGCCGTTAGAACCCGCGGTTCCGTCGACGGCCATCGACGTAATGAAGTTCAGGACGCCGCTGCCGGTGCTCACGCGCTCGCCGGTGCCGCGCAGGCCGCCGATTCCGCCCTTGCCGCCGTTGACGTCAACGGTAAACATAGCCTCGACCGTGCTGTTCTGCGGGACGATGACTCGAGCGCTCGCGCCGTTGCCGCCGTTGCCTCCGTTACCGCCGTTGCCTCCCTGGGCGAGAACCTCGCCCGAGTCTTTCGCGATGGTCATATTGGAGCCCTTACCGCCGTTGCCGCCGTTGCCGCCGGTCGCCGATATGACGATCCTTCCGTTTCGCGGGTTAAGGAGCCATATGGTCTGGGTCTGAATGTTGGATACGATGACCAGGGGACCTTGGCTTTCAAGCGAGGTTCCCTTGGTGTCGTATCGGGCGATCTCAAGGTCAAGGTTCGCGGCATCGCCGCCTCGCTCGCCGTTTTTACCGTGCTTGTCGTCCGTCGTGCCGTCATAGCCGGGATTGCCCACGGCGCCCTGAAACGACGGGACCGTCGGGTCAAGGACGAACGAAATATTCTTAGTCACTTTTTTGGAGATGGGCGCGGGGAAGGCCACCGTTACGTTGATCGGGGTTTTATTGAAGACGTAGAACGGGTCGTTCGGCACAGAGAAGGTCGCTCCCTTAAGGGTGAACGCCTTATCGCTCGCCGAGACGGTAACTCCGTCATAGGAGATCAGGTTTTTCCAAGATTGCTTTCCCTTAATATCTTGCAGATAGCGAACCGACACGTAATAGGTTTTTCCCGCAATGACGCGGTCGGCGGTGATTTCCGTTCCGCTGGAATTGGTACCTTCGCGCAGCTTCCAATCCACATCGACGATTCCCTCGATCTCGGATATCGGTTTGAACGAGGCGCATGAAGTCATGGCCACGAGAGCCACGATGCCGAGAAGAAAAACACGGTGCTGTAACATAACTACTCCTCAGATATGAAATAATCCCCCAAGTATATACCCATGACTGGGGAATTTCATTTTCATCGGCGAAGTAACTGAGGTATTCGCGGTCGCTCCCTTCAGGAGACCGAGTTCCTTACGCGAGGCACACGCGATTTCGCCCGCCTTCTTTTGCCTGGTAGAGCGCCTGATCGGCGGCGATAAAAAGATTCTCTCGCGTCGCCGCCTGATCGGGGCACACGGCCACGCCGGCGCTCATCGTGATCCGCAAGCGCTCGGGCTCGGCGCCCGGCGAGGGCTTAAACTCGAGCCACAGGGCGGCCGTCTCTTCCTGCACGCGCGTCGCGAGCGCGGCCGCGCGCCCCTCGTCGCCGTCGGGCAGAAAGAGCGCGAACTCGTCGCCCGAAAGTCGCGCCGCGATCGCCTCGCTTCCGGCGATCCGCTGGATCGTTGCCCCGACGTTCGCGATCACCGCGTCGCCCGCGACCGCGCCGTAGCGAAGGTTAACCTCGCGGAAGCGGTCCAGGTCTATCATCGCGAGCGCGCATTTCTTTCCGTCGCCGAAGCCGCGCGGCAGCCTGCCCGCGATCGCCTCCTCCAGGAAGCGCCGGTTAAAGAGCCCTGAAAGGTCGTCGGTAACGGCGCGTCGCCGGGCCGTCTCGCCCCAGCGTACCATGCCGTCAAGGAAACCGCTCGCCTCAGCTAGGCGCTCTATCTTGATCCTGTCCATCGCCCGGAGGAATTTCACGCCGAGCATCGGCGTGTCCCATACCATGCGCTGAAAATTAAGCCCCGAAAGGACGAAGACCTTCGTGTCTCGCTCGGCGAAGGCCGTTTCGTTCCGCTTGTCTCCCGACACGAGAGCCATCTCGCCGAAAAAATCCTTCGGCCCGAAGGCGCGCCCTTCGCGCGTCGCGATCGCCCCCGAGTGCACGACGAACATCTCGAAACCGGCCTCGCCCGCGTTATATATAACGGTTCCCGCGGGATAGATTCTCGGCGCGAGCATCTCCATGACCGCCTTGAGCTCGAGCGGCGTCATCGCGGAAAAGAGCGGTACCGTCGCGATAAAATCCATTGCCCTCACGATTCCGCCTCCCCGACCGTCACCACTCGGTCGCCGCCAGCCCGCCATGCTTCCTGCATAGCGCCGTTCGTCCGTGCGACGAGCGCCTTCCAATTCGGGTTATCGTCCGGCCATACGCCGAACGCGACGCTCGCCGTCAGCTCGATGTCCCGGGCCGCGTCGCTCGCGGGGAGGAACTGCGGGAACTCGCGCGCGATCTCCTCGGCGAGCCTTCGCGCGTCGGGGCTTCCGGACACGGGAGCGACGAGGCACATCTCGTTACTCCTGAGGCGCACTGCCCAGCCGCGCCGACCTCGGGCCGCCATGCCCATTAGAAAGCCCGCGATCGACGCGAGCACGCCGTCGCCCGCCTCGTGGCCGAGCGCGTCGTTCACTTCCTTGAATTTGTCCGGCTTTACCATGATGGCGGCCGTCGTCCCCGACAATTGCGAGGGGAGTTCGGTCTCCATGTAATGAAGGTTCCAGAGCCCGGTGGCCGGGTCCGCGTAAATCTGGCTTTTCAGTTCGCGTATCCAGGGTTCGTTTCCCGCGATGAGCGCCTTCGTCGAGGCGATGCGGGTCTCTATCATACCGATCGACTTAAGGAGGATGCGCGCTGCGGTGTCGGGCTTTTCGTCCGCGATGCGGTCAAAGTTAAGGCCGTTACCGGGGAACGCAATCAGCTCCGAATCGACGGTCGCGACCGCCGTGGCGTTATACAGACCCGACGCCGCGAAATGGAATTCGCCGAACACGTCGCCCGGGGCGAACCGCGCGATGTCGACTGCCGCGGGTTCGCCCCGCGCTTGGGTCAGGGTGACCGACCCCGCGGTAAGGATAAAAAACCGCGTCGCGAATTCGCCTTCGGCGAACAGCGTCGTCCCGGCGCACGCGCGTATTACGCGGCTCCTCGACGCAAGGTATTCAAGGTCGTCGTCCAGCAATGTTGAAAAGAGCTCCACGCCCGACAAAAAGGGGAGAATGCCGCGCGTTTCGTCCGATACCGATATCGCCATGGTTCGATTCTATCAGAAAAAGTGGATCGTGAACTGGAAAAAAATACCAAACAAGCGCGATCTGTAGTAAAATATGGCATCGCCAACAATAAAGGATAAGGAGTGTTTATGAAGAAATGGACGATCGTTTTTACACTTGCCTCGGTCGCTATCGTCGTCGCGCTTTCCGCCTGTGCGCAAGCAACTACAACCCCTCCACCTGAACCCGTTACCGTTACCTCGTTTGCTGAAATCCCCTCCGGTACTTGGGCACGGAATCCCGTGAGTGTCCCGTGGGAACCCGTTTCGGGAACGGGGACGGTTATGTTTTCTTCGTCCTTTACGACATATGACGTCATCGTCGTTGACGGGACGTCTTCGGCCGGTACGGGAAAGATGTCGAATTTCAACGCTGTGGTCCAAGCGTATGTTTCGACGTACTCAAACGCTTACACGGCTGATTATATCTGGGGGATATTGAAGAATACCTTGCCCGCACCCTCCGTTCAGGGTTCCACCGTCGTGGTAAGTTCGGGATCACCCTATACCATCACCGCGACTGTCGCGGCCGATTCATCGGTATTCACCGGAAAGACTGTGGTCGTTCTTGGGAATAAACTCACATTTACCAACGATAATGATCAGAGCGTGATCGAGTATACTAAGCAGTAATATATCCTTCTCGCATTCCGGGGTCAGCGACATAGTCACTGGCCCTTTTCATCGACCGAACGCGATCTCTGACTCGCGGAGCGCCTGAATGCAGACCTCTTTCAGGCCGCGAAGCTCCAGTCGGTCTCCCTTGCGCAGTATTCGGTCTCGGCTGTCGTTAATCGCCGTGAGCCAGAGAAACCCGCTGACGCATTCGACGCAGCGCGTTTCCCCTCGTAAAGACAGCACCTCGTTTTTTTCCATGCGCGTCGTGCCCGTTATCATGATGAATCTCCTCACGTTTCGGTTATACGCCGCGCGCGCATGGACCCGGTAGGGACAGCTTTCGGGAATTTTCTCCGCCCAGGATACGCGCGTCGGCGACTGTACCCGTTCGCCGGAGGCTATCTGTGACTATTCCCTCCCGGGTATTGCCTGATATAGTGAATCATGGACGATCGGCGTGTGCCGCGATACGAAGAGATCGCGAATCGCTTGGGCGAGCTTATCGCGAGCGGGGCTTACAAGCGCGGCGAGCGGCTTCCCTCGATACGGGAACTATCAACCTCATTCCACGTTAGCGTGAACACCTGCCGGGAGGCGTATGCCCTCCTCGAGCGCCGTCGACTCGCGCGCGCGGTCCCGCAAAGCGGGTACTTCGCCGAGGCGGCGGACGGCATCCTTTCGGTCAACGTCCCCGATCCCGTCTCCATGGACCCCGATCAGATCGGGCTTTGCCGCATTTACTCGGCGATGCACGACAGCGGTTTTTCCGAGGAGGACGGCTGCGGGCTCGCTATCGCGACGTTGTCTCCCGACCTGCTTCAGTTCGAGCGCCTGCAGCGCTATGCGGTCGACGCGGTGCGCCTTCGACCGCTTGATTCCTTCCATTATCAAATGGCGCCGGGATACGCTCCCCTGCGCGAGCAGGTCGCCATCCTCGGCATGGCGAGCGGGACGCGCACGCACCCCGACAGCCTCATCATTACCTCGGGCTGCCAAGAGTCCGTTTATCTCGCGCTTTCGGCGGTCACCTCGCCCGGCGACACGGTCGCCGTGGAGAGCCCGATCTATTTTAGCATCCTCGGGATACTTGAGAGCCTCAGGCTCAAAGTGCTGGAGATCCCGTGCTCGCCCGAGGAGGGAATGCACCTCGAAACGCTCGAGTTCGCGCTCGACCGCTATCGGGTTTCGGCCGTCTTTACCATCGCGAATTTTCATAACCCCACGGGCAGCGTCATGTCTGACGAACGAAAGGAACGCCTTGTGCGGACGCTTTCGCGCCGGGAAATTCCCCTGATCGAGGACGACATCTACGGCGACCTTTATTATGGGCCGCGTTGTCCAAGCCGTCCCCGCACCTGCAAGTCCTTCGACGAGGACGGTACCGTTCTCTACTGCTCGTCGTTTTCCAAGACCCTGTCCCCCGGGCTTCGCGTCGGCTGGCTCGAGGCCGGCCGTTGGCGCGAGCGCGCGGAGCGGCTGAAGAACCTCATCAATCTCGGCGCGGCCTCCATTCCCCAGGTAACGGTCGCGCTCTTCCTGCAGGACGGCGGCTTCGAGCGCCACCTTAGGCGCGTCCGCTCCGCCCTCGGCGCGAAGGTCGCGTCCCTCCGCTCGTCGGTGCTTGCCCACTTCCCGGTGGGCACGCGCGTCAGCGATCCCTCAGGCGGCATGGTCCTCTGGGTCGAGCTCCCCGACGGTATCCCCTCGCGCGAGCTCTATCGCCGCGGCCTTGAGCGCAAGCTCATGATCGCCCCCGGCCACGTGTTCGGCGTCCAAAGCCGCTTCGACTCATCCCTCCGCCTCAACGCCGGCGTCTGGGAACCCTCCACCGACGCCAAGATAAAGGTCCTGGGCGAGATGGCGGGTGAGATTCGTGGTTGAAAAAACTGATTTCTGTGTTTACACTGTAAAAATGAAGTTTGCACCTTATTTATTAGTTCTCTTATTGATTTCATCCTGTTCCTTCTCGCCAAAGACTGATGCGCAATATGAGCCAAAGATCAATTGTCCGGTCGCTTGGGAATTACCAACGGGGATCACAGCGTCTTCTCGGATGGTTTGTATGAATAGCAATTCCTTGTATACCATTATTGGTTCCCCTGATGATGGACTCCCCTACAAAACTTGGAAGGTTAATCTGGATACCGGAATTAAAACCTGGGAGACAATTGAGATCACGGGGATGATCTTGGCAATCCAGATATGTGGCGGGTATGTGTTTGTATTTGCAAACAGCGGAAGCAACATGCTTTGCTTTGACGACTCCACGGGAACCCTTCTAGCCACTGTGCAATTCGATGTGGATGCGGAACTTGCGAAAGATAAGACGGTTTGGCTTGGTAAGGTCGTTTCCGACGGTAGTCTCTTGGTGTGGGGGGCTGGAGAAGGTTTGTGTTCGTTTGACATATCCCGGATTGATTTTTCGAAACCTGCGAGTGCTCCGCAAATTCTTCCGCCGGTTTGCCTGTATACCGTACCGGAATATACGGGGGTTGCGGCTACCCCCGTGATTGAAGACCATATAGTCTATTTTATGCGGCATGCATACATGGATCGAGTGGGTGAGAATACCATCGCGGCGTATAATCTGTTAACGGATTCGCTCGTATGGGAACGCAAATCCAATAAGATGACCGGGCTCGTCATCGACGGTATGATCGTCGCCGGCGATTGGCTCTATATCATCGACGCGTATGGTTCAACCTGTATTAACAAAAAGACGGGCGGAAAAGACGCTTTCACGAGTACGGGAGAGCGTTGGGTCCATAACGAGGATGAGCAATGGGGCATTAATTTCGCCGCGAACCCCTATGGTATGGGGCTCGTCATATATGATGGATGCCTATACTTTACGACCTCTGCGCATAGCAATACGTGGTCCTATCTCCAATGGCCAAAAGAAAGGGTACAAAACATTCTGTGCCTGAATTGCGTGGACGGATCTATGCGTTGGGGGGATATGCCCTATAATTGTGATTCCCTGGGTTCTCGCCCTGTCGTGGCAAAAGGGAAGGTTTACATTGCCCGGTATGAAGGACTGCGAGTGTATGATTCCAATACAGGCCGTCTGCTTGGGGTTGACGCCAGTATCCCTTCGTCGCAGAAATTTTCCACGAATCAGTACTATGAAAATGGTAATCTTGTTATCGTTTTAAGCAAGAATTCGGATGGAACCAACGGAAGAATCATCGCGATAAGGGCTGAGTAGCGTATGCGGAGCCATTACTTATTTTTCATTCCGGCTTTCGTGTTTTGCCTTCTTTCTTGTGCGCAAGGGGTTTCCAATAAAACGAACGTTCGCACGATGATCGTGTCCCATTTTACCTCCGATGCGGACGGATTTATAAGCTTCCTGGTATATTAGCTCAACTTCCGCGATTTGATCTTTCCTTTCCCGGAGCCTACGCTTAAGGGCAGAGGAGGATTGATCATGAAACGATTATTTGTTTCGATCGCGTTCGCTCTTTTAGTGGTCGCGG
>DAOPXQ010000119.1:0-7402 GCA_035352395.1 Treponemataceae bacterium
TCGAGGAAGAACGCGCCGTTTCGCTCTGCGAGCGCCGTCTCGACGTCGCGCCAGGTTACGGTATGCGTGTCCCCCGCGATCGCGTTCTCCGCGATAAACCCGACCATGTTGACCGGGTCTTTCGCGCTGGAGAACGGCGGGGCGTAGGCCTGCTCGAATTCCGCGAGGTCGCCGACCGTACCGCCCATCTTGATATAGGCCGAGATGACGTCGATTCGCTTGTCGACGCCGTCGTACCCTACCGACTGCGCGCCCCAGAGCTTTCCGCTTTCGGGGTGATAGAGTACCTTCAGCGTGAGCTGAAGCGACCGCGGGTAATAGCCCGCGTGGCTTCCCGCGTGCGTTACCGCCTCCGCGAAGGGCAGACCCGCGCGCGCGAGCGCCTTGCCGGTAAGGCCGGTTGACGCGACCGTCAGGTCAAATATTTTCGCGATGCTCGTCGCGACCGTTCCGCCGTAGGGCTTAACGTTGCCGCGAACGATGTTGTCCGCGCACAGGCGAGCTTGCTTGTTCGCCGGGCCCGCGAGCGGCACCGTGATCGCCGTGCCGAGAAGGGGGCTCTTGAATTCTATCGCGTCGCCGACCGCGCGGATCGATGGGTCGGAGGTTTCGAAGTATTCGTTGACCTTGATGGCGCCGTTAGCCGCGAGCTCGAGGCCCGCGTCCCGCGCGATCTTGGTGTCGGGCTTTACGCCGATGGATAGAATGACGAGGTCGGCCTCGACCGTGGAGCCTGACTGAAGCTGGATCTCCAGCACCGAGGCCCGCCGCTTGAAGGCTGCGACCCCGTCCTTGAGCCTGAGCGCGACTCCCTTGTCCCTGAGGTGCTGCTGCACGATCGCGGCGAGGTCGTAGTCGATGACGTTCATCACCTGCTCGAGCGCCTCGATCACGGTCACCTCTAGCCCCCGTTCTCGGAGGTTTTCCGCCATTTCGAGCCCGATGAAGCCGCCGCCGATGACCGCCGCGCGCTTGGCGCCGGAGGTGTCGAGCTTGAGCTTGATAGCGTCGATGTCGGAAACCGAGCGAAGGGTTAGTATCGCCTCGTCCTCGATGCCGGGGATCGGCGGGCGCATGGGCGCGGCGCCGGGGCTCAGGACGAGCGTGTCGTAGGTCTCGTCGAATTCGCGGTTGTCCTCGAGCCGCTTTACGCGCACGGTTTTCGCCGCGCGATTTATCGATATGACCTCATGGAGGGTTCTTACGTCGATGTTGAGCGTTTCCTTGAATTTTTGAGGGGTCATGATAAAAAGGCGCGACCGCTCGGATATAACGCCGCCCGCGTAGTAGGGGAGGCCGCAGTTGGCGTAACTGACGTGCTCGCCCCGCTCGAACATGATGATTTCCGCCTTCTCGTCAAGCCGCCTTAGGCGAGCCGCGGTTCCGGCGCCTCCCGCGACGCCGCCGACAATCACGTATTTTGCCATTTCAGTTCCTCCTCGGTCCTTCAGTATCAAGTTTCGTTTACTTCGACGCGAATGCAAGCTCTGCCGGGACGTCAATCTCGGCGCAATGGTATTTTTCCAGTACGGCACCGCCCTTTTTGGTCAGTCTGACCTCAATGCCTCGGCGGTCTTCTTCCGAAAGCCTCCGGGAGATCAGACCCCGGCCCTCGAGCGCGTCGAGGATGCGCGAAAGTCGGGAGGGCGACAGGGTTAGCGCCTTCGCGAGCGAGCCGGGATCGGAGATCCCCTTCGCCAGGGCGCACAGGCACATGGCGTCGTTAAGGCTCAAACCCGTCTCGGCGACGAGCCGATCCTCAAGCTCCCTTATGGCGTTTTGCACTTTTCGTATGGAACACAGGTCAATCATCGTCCGTTCTCCCCGTAATATATTTAATACAGACAATATTTACTTAAAGCAAATATAATATGAGAGTGGCTGAAATGCAAGTTATAAATCGCGCGGGGATGGGCGCCGCGCGCCGGGAGGGGCACTCCGCACGTTACCCGATTCGGTCCGCGAGGATCTTCATGCGCTGCGCGTTGACCACCGCGTGGCCCTTCGCGTGGTTGTTAAAGTAAATCTGGACGAGTTGGGCGGATAGCGCCGCGGCGGAAACGCGCGGGACGAAGGATTCCAGCTCCGCGTCGGTATATAGGTACTCATAGCGATCGCGCGCGTTAGTCCCGTGCCAAGAATCCGCGTTTCGGCCGTGGAAGCGGAGATAGGCCTGGGTCGAGGTGACGACCGGCGCGGCCGAGGGAAGGTTTTTCAGCGCGGGAAGGTCGCAGATGCACCATCCGACGTTTCTCTTTTTAAGCCCGTCATACACGCGCGGGTTCTGCCAGGACGCGTGGCGGAATTCGGCCACGAGCGGGAGGCCCGAAAGCTCCGCGACGAGACCGTCGAGGTACCGCCGTTCGTCGACCGCGTAATGGAAACTTTGCGGAAACTGCAGGAGCACGGAAAGAAGTAGTCCTTTATTCTCCAGGGGCAAGAGCGCCGCCCGGAATTCCTTTGCCGCGTCGCGCCAGGTAGATACGCTCACCTCATGGGTAAGCGATCGGTGCGCCTTCACGGAAAACCGCACCCTTCCCCCCGTTCGCTTGGCCATCGACGACATCTGCCGTTCCTCGGGCATGCCGTAATACGTGTAGTTGATCTCAAGCGCGTTAAAGTGCTCGGCGTAGAACGTGAGGAATTCCTCGCGCTTGAGCTCGTGCGGGTACAGCACCCCGCGCCATTCGGGGTAGTCGTAGCCGGAGGTTCCGATAAGTATCTCGGCCATGGTCAGTGTACCTCGGGAATCCGCAAAACGTCCGTCGTCCAGGCGGGCGAGAGGAAATTTCGCTGCATCTTCCATCCGCGGCGGAATGGCGACTCTATGCCGAGCCTGAGCGTGCTTCGGCCGTAGCGGGCGTTCACCTCGTCGAAGCACTTCATCAGCGCCTTGCGGTCCGCGCGTCCTTGCTGGGGCTCCTCGAAAAGGTCGCCCTGCACGATGACGTCGTCCTCGAGCCCGAGGAGGTTTATCATCACCTTGCGGTAGCGGTAGCCCGGACGGTACAGTTTCCGGAGGAGTTCGAGCGCCGTGCCGAGGATGTCCGGGAGAAAGGACGAGGGTTTCGCGAGCGCCGCCGACAGTTGGTTAAAGAACTGCGGGCCCGCATCGTCCCAGGGATTCGTCATCAGGTACACGGACACGTATTTCGCCGCGCTCTTCTGGGCGCGCATGCGGCTAATGGCCTCGTGCGCGTATTCCGCGAGCGCGTCCTCGAGCTCCTGAAGCTCGAAGACCGCCTCCCCGAAGGATTTTGACGAGGCGATGTTCTGCCGTCGGTCGATCTCCGCGCGGTCGATGGCGGGAATTCCGTTCAGTTCCTGCACGGTGCGGAAGCCGGTAATCGTCAGCCGTTTTTTCGCGAGCTCGAGCGGGTAGCCCTTGAGGTCGAGCGCAGTCTTGATCCCGTACCGCACGAGGGTCTCCGCCTTGGACCAACCGATTCCCCATACGTCCCCGACGGGATACGCGGCAAGTTCGGCGTCACCGTCTACGTCCGTCCAGGAGAGCGCGCCGCCCCGCTTTTTCGCGAGCTTGTTGCAAAGCTTGGCTAGGGTTCTCGTGGGGGCGACGCCGACGGACACGGGCATTCCCGTTTCGCGGAGCACGGTGGCCCTGAGATGACGGGCAATGTCGGCCCAGTCGCGGGATTTCCAGTCGGGAAAGTACAGGAAGCATTCATCTATTGAATAGATTTCCACGTCCGGGCAGAAGCGGGAGTAAATGGTGACGAGCCGCGCGCTCATGTCGGCATAGAGGGTGTAGTTCGAGCTGAAGACGGTGACTCCCTTGCGGTCGCACTGCTCGGAGATCTTGAAGTACGCGTCCCCTCGCCTGAACCCCGAGGCCTTCGCCTCGTCGTTGAGCGCGATGACGATGCCGTCGTTGTTCGAGAGAACCACTATGGGCTTGTTCGCGAGGTCCGGCCTGAAAAGCCGCTCGCAGGATGCGTAAAAACTGTTTGCGTCGACGTGAAATATCATAACTTCCTCACGACACCGGTAACCGTGCCGAAAATCTCCGTGTCCCCGTCCACGGGAACGCGCTCGCCCGCGCCGTCGGCGAGCATGCAGCCTTCGCCATCGCGCACGAGCTCGCGACAGGTAAACTCCCCGTCTTGCCGATAGACCACGAGGCACCCGGGAACGGGCGGCCGCGACCGATCGACGACGAGCATGTCGTCCGGGAATATCCCTTTATATAGAAGCTGCCTTCCCTGCATCCGCATGTAAAACGTCGCGGGAGGGTTGCTTACGAGCAGGTCGTTAAGGTCTATCTTCGTCGCTTCATAGCCGCGCGCCGGAGACGGAAAGCCGGTTTCGGTCGCCATCTTTTCTTGCCTTTTCCCCGTAGACAGTATAATATATACCTGTTATGCTAATCATATAAGCAAAATGCTTATGCGTCAAGGGGAATAGACATGGAAACATTGACGGATGAGGTATCGGTAGCCGGGCGCTTTGCCCAGGTACGGCTTCAGGCCGGGCTTACCAAAAAGGCCTTTGCCGAGACGCTTGGCATTCATCCGGTCGTTTCGGGCGACATCGAGTTGGGAAAGCGCGATCCTTCGCGCGACGTGCTCGTCAGGCTGGCGCGCACGTATGACGTCGACATCAATTGGCTTCTTACCGGGAAATCGGCTCGCGATGGCTTTACCGGTTCCGGCGCGAATGGCTCCGACGATCGGGATTCCGACGTGGTAGAGATTGAATTCGTCAGGCAGGAAGCGGCCGCCGGCCGCGGGGTAGAGATAGAGGAAGGCGCCGAGTCGGTTCGGTTGCCGGTGCTCAGATCCTTCATCGCTCCGCGCAGGCCCGATCGCGTGCGCGCCGTCGAGGTTCGCGGCGACTCGATGACCGGCATCGGGCTCGACGATCGCGACATCGTGTTTTTCGCGCCGGACGAGCGCTCGGGCGACGGGATACACGTTATCTCTATCGCCACGCAGCTTCTCGTAAAGCGCGTGCTGTTTGACCCCGCGGGTCAGAACGTTCACGTGATCAGCGAGAATCCCGCGTATCCGGTTCGCCTCCTTTCCGGCCCTGATCTCGAGACCTTCCGAATAGAGGGACGCGTCATCGGCTGGATGCACCGTTCGTAAACGGATTTGAGCGTGAGGTTTATTAATGGATGACGATGAGGATGTCGGCATTTACGGGCAATATCCCGATCCCGACGGGGCAGGGCGCGCAGGCGAGTTTCCGAGCCTTGGCTCCTTCGAGGGCCTTGGCGCGGGCGATCCCGAACGCGCTTTGATTGAACTTGCCAACGCTCGCATGCCGTTCGGCAAATACGCGGGTTCGCTCCTTGTCGACCTTCCGGAGAACTACGTGCTCTGGTTTAAGGGAAAGGGCTATCCCGAAGGGCGGCTCGGAGACCAGATGAGGGCGATCGAGGAGATCAAGACGAACGGGCTTGAATGCCTGCTCCGTCCTATAGCCGGTACCGGTGAAGGGTATTAGCCTTCCCGTTCGCTTACGGCCTTTGCTGCCAGTGAGGCTTCCCGATCTCCCTGGTGACCGTGTAAAACCTTCCCTCTTCCCAAGAAATATCCAACGTTAGGCGGGCGCTATACCAGGCGGTTGCCGTAAGCTCCTCGGCATTATGCCCGGTAGTGGTGAGTCCCGCGAGGGTGCTTTCCGCGCGCGCTTGATCAGTCCCCGCGTATCCCAGAATGACGCAGGGGATCGCCGGAAGCGGCGGGTAGCCCGGTAGGATCGGCGGATCGTATCGCCCCTCGGCAATGTCGAACGAGACGGGCCGCGCGATCCAGCCGTCGATGGCGACCGGTTTACCGACACGAATTCGGCCCGAGCCGCCCGCGATGGGGCAAAACGGCGGCATGAACCGAAACGGCAGCCAGTCCGTGCTCGACAGCCCGTTTGCGCGGGACTGCCCGTTTACGCGTGAGAGCGCCGTCGCGAGGGCGGATTGCTCCTGCGTGAGTTCGGCCATCTGCGTGTCGTTGAGGAAGGCGCAATCGAAAGTCAGTCGTTCGGCGTTCATTTCATGCAAATCCTGCGTCCGGTATACTACACTATAAACATGAAATATACCATGAAACCCAAAGTCCGCGAACTTGCGGACAAGCTCGTCAAAATCCTTTCGGCGATCGACGCGGTCGAGTGCATGTGCCTGAACGAGGCCGCCGTGACCGACACCCTCGATCCGTATTTCGCGCTGATCCTGGACGTGTATTTCAGGGGCGAGATACCAAACTCGACGGCGCGCGCCGCTTCGTATCCCGCGCACTCGGTTTTCGAGTCGTCCCCGACGGGCTTGAAGGATCGTTTTATGGTTGGGGAACTTCCCGTCCGCATCGAGTTCAAGCGAATCGAGCGAATCGAGGAGCTTGCCGATATCGCGCTCCGATCCGGTTCGGAGCTCTGGAAGATACGGGATTCGGGTACCTATGTATTTTATCGAATCGTTAACTGCAAGCCACTTTTTCAGCGGGGCGATTGGCTTGCCGGCATGACTGAAAAACTTTCCGGCTTAAGCGACGGTTTTTGGGTGCAGATGCGATCGTTCTATCAATCTAGCATGGAGCATTACCTTACGGACCTTGGCGCGGCGATCATGCAGGAGGATCCGTTCAACTACATGATATCGGCGGCCAACTTCATCAAATACGCGTGCGCCGTGCTTTTCATGGAGAATGGCGAGTTTGAGCCCTCGCATAGGGGCTTCCTCACTCGCGTTCCCAGCCTGAAAACCCTGCCCAATGAGTTTACCACTCGGTTTGAAAGCTTCCTAAGGCCCGACTCGGAGCTGCCGCCGGCGAGAAAATACGAGATTGCAAAACTTATTGCGCGGAGTATAATCGGGCTATGAGTCCCGCACACACATTACGCTTCACGTTCGTCGCCCTGTGCGTCCTGTTAGCCTCAGGATGCTCCGGGCATGGTTCTTCCGTGCCATTCGACGCGCTCGGCCATTCCGCGCGCTTGCGTTCCCATACCGGGGCCGCGCGAACCGGTTCCCTTGAGGGACCGTCGTCGACGGCTTGGTTCGGGTTTAACCCGGAGGCCGCGCGGCTTTCAGGCCCGTCCGCCGTGGCCGTTCCGTTGGCCCTCGAGGTGATAATAAAGCCCGTCGATCCCGTTCAGGCGTATTCGGTCAGTCTTGGCTTTTTGACCGCCGATGACTTCGGGCCCGACGGTAAGCCCGTTACCGATCCCGCGCAGCGAGCTCAGGCTTCCATTACCGACATCGGCGCGGACTCGGGCGAGATACGCCTGGGTATGGTGGTTCCGCCAGACTCGGGCGTTCGCGGGTTTACGGTGTCGTTTTCGGGCTCCGAGGGCGCGCGCGCAAGCGTCGTCTCGGCGAGCCTTGTGCCCGCGGAAACCGGCTGGCGGCGGGGCGCGGGCTTTTTTCGCGCGTGCTTCTCATCGG
>DAOPXQ010000120.1:0-7401 GCA_035352395.1 Treponemataceae bacterium
CCCTCCCGTCGGGGTTTCCGTCACGGTCTCCGATGGCTGCGCGGGCGGAGGGGCCGAATCCGGCGGCGCCGCCTTATCCTTCGACACGTCCGACTTCGACGCGTCCGACTTCGGCTCGGAAGCTTCGTCCTTGGCCCCTTTCTTGGGCGGCGTCTCTTTATCCTTCGGCGCGTCGGCCTCTTTCAGGCTTCCGCTCACCGTTCCGTCCAGCACGATATTCTCCGAATCGAGGTTCACCATGATGCGGTCGGCCCGAAATTCATCGCCGCTCCGATCGACTTTGGGCGAGCCGGAAAGATCAAGCAAGGAAAGCTTACGCCGGTACAGGGCGAAACCCGCGCTGCACGCGATCTCTTTCCGCTTGAGGGTCACGCCAACCTGAAAAAAGGCCGTCTCGGTCTTTTGATTATACGAAATGATCGACGCGGAGGCTTCCACGTCGTTTTTTGAGTCGGTCAGCTTCGCGTTGCCCCGAAACGACGCGATCTCGGTATCGCGGTCATAGCTCAACTCGCCGGCGCTGAAGGAAAAGCCCTGATCGGAGTCGGAACCCTGCACGTTTCCACTCGCCGTTATAAACCGGTAATCCTTGCCGGAAAGCTCGATGCGATCTCCCGAGATCTTAAGCGATCCCACGGTGACGACGGCGTTTCCGTCCAGGACCGTCATGGAATTTTTCTTTCCCGCGCTTCCGCTCATGCGGTTCGCGGAAAAGGAAATGGGCTTACTTTCGCAAAAAACGGGGCTTAATAATAGAAGAAAAATAACGATCCACCCAACGCGCCTCATTGATCGGCCGCCTGTTGCATCGTGCCCTCGGCGGACTGGTTCATCTCATAGCGCCAGCCAAGGGTATCCGCGATAAAGCCCGTTCCCTGAATGGTGGTACCGTCATCCCGGGATATCGTGACCAAGCCGTCCTTGGGGGCATAGAGCCAGTTCGTTTTTTTCTCCCAGCGGAGGTCGGGGGCGTCAAATAGCATTCCTTCGGACTTTACGTTAAAGACCACCGAATCGCCCAAGGAATATATCTCGTTCGCGTTATCCACCAACATAAAGCCGGCTTTACCCTCAGCCTCGACGGTTCCCGTCCCGTCTTCGGAGAATTGCGTAAAAGTGATGTTTTTCCCCGCCCATATGGAATCCGCGTCGTACAGTTCCAGGCGTTCGGCGCTGAAGGCGACGGAAAGCCTCGCCGAGGAGAAACGCGACGCGACGGCCTCGTCGAGCACGATTTCCGGTTGAGGCGGCTCTTTATCGGCCGCGTCGGAGTAGTCGAAAGAGCAGGAAAGGGAAAAAAACGCCGCGATACACAGCGGCACGCATGCCCGGGAGAGCTTCATCACATCACTATATCGGCAAACGCCTATTTCGTCAAAACCTCAACTCCAAGATTGACAGTCGTTTTAAGAGGCTCTACACTTCAAGCGGGGCTTTTTCATCGACAGGAGCGGTTATGGCAGATTATCTCAGCGACGCGGATTTTGACCAATTCCGCAAGCTGATCTACGACGAAAGCGGGATCACCTTTTCCTCGACGAACAGGGCGATCCTGGAGAGCAGACTCAAGGAACGGCTCCGCGATAAACAAATGGAGAGGATTAGCGACTATTACGCGCTTCTCCTTCGCGACAAGGAAGAGCTCAAGCTCATGCTTGACTCGGTAACGACGAACCTCACCCGCTTTTTCAGGAACCAGCCGCATTTCGACGCGCTCGAGCACTACGTCGTTCCCGAAATGCTAAAAATCAAAAGGGCTTCCGGCGACTCGAAGATACGCATCTGGAGCGCGGGATGCTCGACGGGAGAGGAACCGTACACCCTCGCGATGCTCCTCCGGGATAAGTTGCCCAGGGAGATGACGGTGGAGATCGTCGCCTCGGACCTATCGCTAAAATCGTTGATGGTCGGTAAAAGCGGGTTTTACCCGGAAAGCCGCATCGCGGGAATCCCCGGGAATTACCTGGAACGTTTCTTCGAGAAAAAGAACAACGGATACCAGGCGACCGACGAGCTAATGAAAATGATCCGATTCGACTACCATAACCTGAAGAACGATTCGGGGCTACGAAACGTCGATATACTTTTTTGCCGCAACGTGCTCATCTACTTCGACGAACCGGCGCAGAAGAGCGTCATTGAGAAATTTTGGGACGCCATGGCGCCTAAATCATATCTGTTTATCGGGCATTCGGAGTCCCTTTTCGGGATGAAGACCAAGTTTGAGTTCCTAAAGACAGACTGGGCTTGCCTCTACCAAAAAAATACCTGACAGGACGTAAAAAATGGACCCAGTTTCCGTATTGATAGTAGACGACTCCGCGCTCATGCGGAACCTCATCGGCAAAATCGTCGAATCCTCCCCCGCCCTCCGCATCGCGGACAAGGCGATGAACGGCCGCTTCGCGATGCAGAAAATCGCGCGGTCCAACCCGGACGTCATCGTGCTGGACATCGAGATGCCGGAGATGAACGGAATCGAGTTCCTGCAGGAACGACGAAAGCTCGGCATGGACATCCCGGTCGTCATCCTCTCGAGCATCGCGAAGGAAGGCGCGCGCGTTACGATGGAATGCCTCGAGCTCGGCGCCGCCGACTTCGTGACGAAGCCGTCCGGCTCGGAGTCGGCAAACCTCCATGCCGTCGCGGACCAGCTCGTTCAGATGCTCGAAGGCTTCGGCGGGCAATACCAGCTGAAGAAAGTCGCGGGCACCGCCAAGAAAGTGCCCGAGGCGACCCTACGGGCATACGAGTCCCGGATGGTCGACACCGAGCACGCCTACCCCGAACCGAAGCCGATCACGCTCTCGCCGATCGTGCACGAGAACGGGCACGTGCCTCTCCCGACGCAAAAACCGGTTCCGCTGCGAAAGCCCGGCAGCCTCGAGATCATCGCCATCGGAATCTCCACCGGAGGGCCGAACGCGCTTCGCGAGATCTTCGCGAAGCTGGACCCGAACCTGCCGCAGCCTATCGTCGTCGTGCAGCATATGCCCGCGGGCTTCACGGAGGAATTCGCCAATAGCCTCAACCGAATCTGCCCGCTCGAGGTAAAGGAAGCGGCGGAGGGCGACATCATCAAGCCGGGACGCATACTCATCGCGCCCGGCGACAAGCACCTCGAGGTCGAGCGGAAGGCGCTCGCGACGATCGCGCACATAACGGAGGCGCCGCCCCAGAACGGGCACCGCCCCTCGGCGGACGTGCTGTTCTCGTCGGTCGCGCGCGAATTCCAAAACCACGCGCTCGGCATAATCATGACGGGAATGGGCCGCGACGGCGCCGCAATGCTCGCGCACATGTACCGCGAGGGCTCGCGGACGATCGGCCAAGACGAGCCGTCGAGCGTCGTGTACGGGATGCCCCGCGTAGCGTGGGAAATCGGCGGCGTTATGGAACAGGTTTCGCTCTCCGGCATGGCGGAGACGATCAATCGCTATGGAAAGGAATATCTCCGCGGATAGAACTTCCGCGGGCAGAACCTCCGCGGACAGCGGCTTAGAGGACCTCGACTACCTCGGGTAATCCGCGAAGCCCGGGCTTCGCGACGACGAACGAGACGATCGCGCCGAGCGCGAGGGCCGCGAGGGCGGCGCCGACGCGCAGCCCTTCTCCGGCGGAAGTCGTCGCGGCGACGAGGGCGTACGCCCCAACCGCGAGCGCGACGGGAACGCCGAGTGACAGCGCGCCCTGAAGCGCGAGATTCCTCGCGGAAGCCTTAATCCGTACCTGACTCCCAATCGACAGCGAAAAGCCCCTTGCGTTCGCGGCCTTAAATACGTTGCCGTTTTTTTTGCATTCAGAGTTGCTGCAATTGATGCAAGCCTCGATCTCGAGCGGCACCACCGAGACTACCTGCCCCTCGATCGCGACCACGCGCGCCTTTTCCTGCATCTACGCCTCGCTTTCGGCGGCCGCAGGGAGCGGCGCCGCGCAATCGACCCGTATCCGCCGCATCGCGACGGTCTTCCCGGAATCGTCCATATCGATAATCAGTCCCTGAAGCGCGGGTCTGTCCCACGCGTCGCAGGACCATTCGGACATACGGGTTATGTATTCGCGGATCCGGCGCTGAGTGTCCGTCCCCCCGACGGAGTCGAGGCTGCCCGTCCGGCCAGCGTCGGTAATGACGCCGGTGCCGCGCGGCAGGATATCCTCGTCGGACGTCTGCACGCGCCCGTGCGACCCGATAACCGCGGAAACCTTTCCGTCGGCGAAATAAAAGAAGGCCTGCTTCTCCGCGGTTGCCCCGGAATGGAAATCAACGATGATATACGGCGTTTCCTGACGCAACCGCTCGGCGAGCGCAGGGAGAGCGGTAAAGGGATTCTCGCTGTGCACGCGGGAAAAACCGGCGCGCCCAAGGAAGGATACGACGGCGACCTTGCCCTTCCCGGTACTCGCGAAGCGCCAGCCCCGACCGGGGCTTTCGGGCGGATAGTTCGCGGGCCGCAATACGTACGGCACGGTCTCAAAGCCCTCGACGAGGTCTTTCTTGTAATAGATGCACTCACCGCCGGTGATGACGTCGATTCCCATTTTCCGAAGGTAGCCCGCGTGCTGGCGGCCAAGGCCATACGAGCCCGTGGCTCCGTCGGCGTTCGCGATCACTAGGTCGGGCTTTTCGTCTTTCTTTATCGTTGGAAGTAGATTCTTGACGCACCAGATGCCGGATTTCCCGACGATCTCGCCAATATACAAAACGCGAATGCCCACTGCCGGTACTCCTCGAGATCAGTCTTTCTTCGCATGCCTGGACTCAAGGCGCGTAAACATCGCCCCGCACTTTCGCGCGTCGTCGTGTCGCCCGAGTTCCTCATAGGTATCGCGGAGATTATACAGAGCATCGGCGAAATCGGGAACCAGGGCAACGGCTTTTTCGAAGGCTTGGCAGGCCTCGGGATAGCGCGCCTGGCCGAATAGCAGGACGCCGTAGTTGTTCCATACCCGCCCGTTTCCCGGCGCGAGCTCAAGGGCATTGCGGTACATCCGCTCGCCCGCGGCGTCCTCCCCGGTCTCGTGCAGCACGACAGCGAGCGTGTCGATCGAGTCGACGTCGGTCGGGTTCGCCTCCGCCGCCTTAAGGAGCGCTTCCCGGGCCTCGGTCAGTTTGCCAGTCGCGCGAAGGCTCAAGCCCAGGTTAAACCACAGAATGGCGTTGCGCGGCGCGAGCTGGATCCCCCTGCGCAGGCAGGCGATCGCCTCTTCATGGTTTCCCTTGGCGGCAAGGATTACCGCGCTGTCGTTGAGGAATGCGGGAGACTCTTCCATGCTTAATGCCGGTCCGGACGCGACCGCGAAAGATCGGACAGCTGATCGCGAATCACCGCGGCGCGCTCATAGTCCTCGCGCTCGATCGCGGATAAAAGTTCTTTTTGAAGGATATCGTGCACGGCAAGCGGTTCCTCGATTTTATGCGTCGCCTCGCTCTGTCCCGCGATGCGATCGAGGGGAATCCCGTTTCGCGCGAGAAGCTCGTCGTCGATCTGCACGGGGCAGTCGATTCTGGCGGAAAGGCACAGGATATCCTGTGGCCTCGACTCAAGTCGAATCTCCTTGCCGTTATGCACGAGGACGATCCTGCAGAGATAGGTCCCGCTTCTGATTCCGTATATCTCCACTCGATCGAGCCTGCCATGCATGGAGGTAATGGCCGAGAGCAACAACTCGTGTACCATGGGCCGCGGCGCGAGGATATGCGTCAACTCGACGAGGATGGTCTGAACGTCGTTCTCGGTGACGTACACGGGTAGCACGGTATCCGATCCGGAGGGTCGAATGTATACGGCGTTTCCGCCTTCGGCTTGTGCGATACTCCAGATTTGCGCAGACAAGAACCTCGCTGTCTTCATACTTAAAGCGTATTACACGCGACACCGGAAAACAAGGATAAGGCGAGATATATTTCCCTCTTTTTACGCGACGGTTAGGAGAGTCCCTCGAGCATGGACTCAAAGAGCCCGGCGATCAGTTCGGTGCTCGCGTGCCCGGGATACCGCCCGCGCAGCGTAAGGCACGAACGCTCGATCAATTGCGAGCCGTATTGACGCGCGCCGTCGACCGCGCCGGAATCCGTCAGGAGATGGATCGCCTCCTCGACGGCGGGGGACTCGATGCCCTCGGCACGCGCGCGGGTAAAGAGCCCGGAGGGCCCAGAGAAGCGCTGTAGGTCGCCAGGGTTTTTCTCAAGATGAAGAATCACCGGCAGGCTTTTCTTTCCCTCGACGATATCGTCCCCGCGCTTCTTGCCGGGGTTTCCGGTCGTAATGTTGCGGACGTCGTCCAGCACCTGGAAGCCGACGCCGATGGCAGCCGCGAGGTCTCCGAAAGCGCTCGCCTCGCCCGCGTCCTTGCCACCCGCGAGCATGCCGAGCTCGCCCGCCATGCGCGAAAGCGTGCCCGTCTTCAGGGTAACCATCGCCTCATACTCGGCCCGTACCGGCACGAGCGCGGGATCGCGGTGCCAACGTATGTCCATCGCCTGCCCCAGATGCAGGCGGCGCAGCTCGCGGGAAACCGTGCGATACAGCTCGAGGCGGAGCGCGTCCGACGACGGAAACTGATCGATGATCGACTGAGCGTGGAAATAGAGCCAGGACGCGGAATTGATCGCCGTATCCTCGCCGTACAGAAGGTGAATGGCGGGTTTACCGCGGCGCTCGTCCGCGCAGTCTTCTATATCATCGTGAATGAGGCTTGCCGTATGCGAAAATTCGACGATCGGGGTAAGTGCATACGCGCGATCGCCGCCGCCCGAAAGCTCGCACGCGAGCACCATCAACAGCGGGCGCCAACGCTTTCCGCCGCGAAGCAAAAGGTCCCGGCAAGGGTCGAGTAACGGGCCGATATGCATCGTTCGTACCGCGTCGGGAATCGCCGAAAAAGTGCCGGAAATCCAGTCGGCGTCGGCGGTTTTGGGCAAACAAGCCTCAAGGACGGCCTCGATCTTTTCAAGGCGGCGCGTATACTCTATATTCATATTGTCATTGTATCCGATATCGATATTCTTGCAAGGGGACGATATGCCCGCGAATAGCTATGAAAAACCGGACTTTTGGAGTAAAAAAGCCTTTTCCGAGGGATATCCCGCCCGATCGGTCTACAAATTGAAGGAAATAGACGAGAAATTCGGGCTTATTAAGAAATCCACCCGCGTTCTTGATCTTGGCGCCGCGCCCGGCAGCTGGACAACCTTCGTGCTCAGGGCGCTCAACGGCTGCGGTCACGTAACGGCAATCGATCTTTCGCCCCTTTCAAAAGACGTGAAGGGCGATAATCTGTCATTTTTCCAGGGAGACCTCTATTCGCCCGCGATCCGCGAGGCGGCCCAAAAACTTGGCCCCTACAACCTTGTTATCTGCGACGCCGCGCCCGCCACCACGGGAAACCGCACCGTTGATA
>DAOPXQ010000121.1:0-7355 GCA_035352395.1 Treponemataceae bacterium
TCAATCGCCGGGATCCCTCTTCTCAAATCCGCCTCAACCTTGATAGTCTCTCCTTCAAACCCGTACTGGGCAAAACTGACGATTTCCATCATTCCTCCGGCAGATTTATAGAGAGGAAATGACCTTTTGCCCTTTTTATTGACTTAATGCCGAAAACGGTCAAGAATATGTACAGAATACACGGCAGGAGTTTACTAAACTTGAAGAAATCCGACCTTAATCCGCGTCTTGTTTCGCAACTCGAGGCAGAGGGCGTCAATATGGAAGAGATGCTTTCCTTCCTGGATGACCTGAACGCCGGTAAATTCGATAATATCGTATCCATCAAGCCAGAATCCGTTCCGGATCTTTCACATCCCGCCATCTTTGACCGTCGCGGGGCATGCCAATTCAGAATGCCCCTTGAGAGCGCGAAATCCCGTTTTGCCGAGCTTGAGCTTACGCTTGATCCCGCTAACCTTGGCCGACGCGAGGGTGGGGATATTGTCTTTGACGAGGATTCCTTGAAGAAGATCGGGGTGTATCTTTATCCCCGCGCGGCTTATGGCGTTCTGAACGGCGGCTCGGCGTCGAGCTATGCCGATATCAAGAAGAATACCGCGCTCAATCCCGCGGTATTTGCCGACAAGCGCGGGATTTTTGACGTACTAGCCGCCGAATGCAAGGGCCGGCCTAAGGGGATTACTCCCGCGTACATCAATCCAGACGGAAGCCCCGGGTATAGTTTTCTCTTTCTCAAGCTTCGCATGATTCTGGAAAATAAGCGGCTATATACCCAGATAACCGGGAAACCGGCCGCGGACGTACTTCCCGCGTTCCAGATGACGAGCGTCCTGACCGACCGCGCGATACAAAAAGCCTTCCGCGACTACGTGGTCGATCCGGGGCTCAAGGGTCTTGCCGACTCGCTTGGCTGCTATTCCATCGAGATATTTACCGAGACCCAGCGAATGATGGCGGCCATTACGCACTCCGGCGAGGGAAAGCCCCGAAGGATATTCGACCGCGCGATGGGCAAGCCCAATACGGGCATCGCGATGCCAGGCGGGCATGGGCAGAATTTCAAGATTCTCGCGCCTATTTACCGTAAGCTCTTCGAAAGGGGTATCCGATATATCTGGATCGGCAACATCGATAACATGGGCTATACGGTCGACCCGGTCGGGCTCGCCATCTTCGCGCTTTCCGGCAAGGAAGCCGTGTTCGAGGAATCCTTCCGCACGCCGATGGACGTGAAGGGCGGCATCCTCGTCAGCGATGGCTCGGGGCGGCTAACCTGCGCCGATATCGGGCCCGTCGTAAGCACTCAGGAGATGCTCGCGTTCGAGGCAGACGGGAAACCGGTGCTCTTCAACTGCGGAATCGGGCTTTTTGACCTGAAAAGGCTTATCGATCGCCTTCCTTCGATCCCGTATGAGCTTCCGCTTCGCATCACCGACCAGGACAAGGACGCTGGCCGATACGCGCAGGCCGAGCAGATCACCTGGGAGATTATCGGGCTTTTGAACGATCCGATGTTTTTCGCCGTCGAGAAAAACCGCCGCTTTATCGCGGCGAAGATGCTGCTCGAGACGATTATGACGAGCATTCCGGGAACGGGCGGAACCGAGGCCGATAAGGTCGCGCGGGACGTCCACGAGGGTCTGGTTCGCCTGTTTGGGGGCGAATATGGCCTCGTTTTCAAGGAAGGTCGCTGGGTTCTCGCCGATTGACGCGATGCCCGTCAAAGCCGTACAAAAGTAGCGGCGCGAATCTCGCGCCCCGAGGAGTAATGTAATCATGATTGAGTCTTCGTTACGGAAGCGCCCGTACGCCGCGCTTGCCCTGCTTCCGTGCCTTGTCCTTTACGCGGTACTATTCACCATACTGTTTCTTAGTCCCAAGGGGATCGGCGCCACCGGCCTCAAACTCGGCGAAAAGCGCTACTTCGACCCCACGTCGAACCTTCCCCAAAGCATCGCGAAAATCGATATAGACCGTCGCTGCCTTTCTCGCCTAAAGGGAGAGGAACTGGACCTTTTCCTCTCCCTGTATATGGATGAGGGCGATTTTTACCGGATCAACGGGGCCTATAGCGAAGCCTCTTTCGAGGACATGATCAAGTCTATCCCGGAGATTAAGACCGAGGGTAAGATTACCGTGGCCGAGGCCGACGCGCTTATCTCCGGCATTAAGCAATCGGGTCTTACCCGCAAGCTTGACGACGTCGACGACTTGATCGAGGCGTTTGTCGCCAAGTATAGCCTTCCGTTCAATAGCGATCTCGCCGTTCGCTCGGGGGCCAATGGACTCTATGCGCTCTCCGGGCTAAAGCTCGTGTTGGCGTCCAAATGGATCGACGAGGGCTTCAATCTCGGACTCCTTCTCGGCATTCTTCCGCTCGCGCTCGCTGTCGGCTTGGCCGTCGCCTTTTTGCTCTCGCTGTTCGGCCTTGCGCGCGAGGCTTCCGGTGGAAAATCGATCCTGTCCTCGTCGCTCCGCGTTCCCGTCGCCGCGATACTTGCAGTAGTCGGCATCGTCTGGAAACAGGTCGCGACGGTGTTCGTTCCCGCGCTTTCGGGCTTCACCCACGCATTTTACAATCCGGGGCTTTCGCCCTGGCTGGTCCTCGCCCTTGCGCTCGTTCAGGGAATCGCGTTTACCCTGATCGCCTTTCCGTGCGGGCTTAGGTCGATTCCCGCCTCGCTTGGCGGCGCGGGGAACTCAAGTACCCTCCGGGGCACGGTCACTTTTGCCGTTCTGTCCATCGCCCTGGCCGCGACCGCGTTTCTCGGCATTTCTCTCGTCTTTATGGGGCTCGACGCGCTTACCCAAACGGTTGGCCGCGCCCATGACGCCGTTGGAACGATAGTGATCGTATTCGCCGCCTGCCTCGCGTTCGCGCCCGTCGGCGCGTCCGGAAAAGGTCAGTAGGATTTTCCGCCGTGCGCGCCACCATTAACGACATCGCGCGCAAGGCCGGTGTCTCTAAAACGACGGTCTCGTTCGCGTTCAACAATCCCGCCAAGATCTCGAAGGACACCCACGCGCGGATCATGGAGATCGCCTCGGAGCTGGGGTACGTCCCCGATCCGGTGGCGAGGACCCTCGCGCGCAAGCAAACGGGCTCGATCGGGCTCCTTTTGCCGCAGTCTATTCAGGAAGTCTTTCAGAATCCGCATATACCGGAGATCATGCGCGGCATCGGGCTCGTGTGCGATCGCGAGGGGCTGTCTCTCGGCGTGCTTTCCCCGCTCAAGGGCGTGCTCGCGCAGACCGTCAGGAACGCCGCCGTGGACGGTATAATCACCTTGGGCATCGGTTCCGGGATGAGCGTGCTCGATCTTTTCCATCAGCGAGGGCTTCCGTTCGTGACCATCGACGGCGGCGCCGACGGCAACCTCGTGAACGTCGGCATCGACGACGGCATGGCGGCGGAGCGACTAATGGACGCGGTGCTCGCGCAAGGGCACCGAAGGATCGCGATTTTCACGCTGAAGGAAGCGGATTTCCCCGACACGGGCGACCATTTCAGCGCGACGAACGACTCGCGTCTCGCGGGCTTCGCTCGCTCGCTCGCGCGGTATGGGCTCTCGATGGGAGACTCTGGCCCGGTTCGCTCCCTGCATACCGGCGTGTCGCCCGCGAGCGGCCGCGACGCCGCGAGACAGATCCTTTCCGGCCCGAACAGGCCTACCGCGATCGTCTGCCTTTCCGACGCGCAGGCGCTCGGCGTGTATGAGGCGTGTAAGGGCGAAGGCTGCTCGATTCCGGGCGACGTTTCGGTCGTCGGCTTTGACGGCATACCCTTTAGCGCGTTCATGGACCCGCCGCTCGCGACCCTCAGTCAGCCGGGCTTCGAGAAGGGCGAGGCCGCCGCGAATCTTCTTGTGGACATGATACGGAAAAAGCCCGCGGCCTCGATTTGCCTCGAGACAGAGGTAAAGCTTAGGCAATCGCTCGGACCGGCTCGCCGCGGGGCTTAGCTCGCGGGGCTTAGCTCGCGGGGTTTAGTTCGCGGGGGTTAGCTCGCGGGCGCGATATATGCCGCGCGAATGCCACTCGCTTGGCCCTAGTCCGTTCCCCTGAACATCGAAAGCGTTTCCTTAACCGACGGTCCCGTTCCGGACGGTTGGTAGATATTGGGAAGCGAGAAAAATCTCTGAAGGCAATGCCCGGCGGCGCCGTACGCGACGGCCTGACGCCCGAGCGACGCCGGGAGCACCGCGCATTCGCGCGTGGCGGAGTAGGGCCAGTTGCGCTTGAGCTCGACGCGGACCTTTCCGGCAAGGTCTTCCGTAAGCGCGTCCGGCAATCCGCCAAGAAATACGTAGCTTAAATCCAGCATGTTCGCGAGCAGTGCCGCGTGCCGCGCGAGCTCCGTGAACAGGGGCCCGGTCACCGTCTCGTCCGAGCCGATCCGGTCGCCCGTCGCGTCGTTCGACTGGAACTGTCCCGCGTTGCCGTCTTCCCACATGATGCTGCGGAACTCGCCGGCGAAGAAGCCCGAGCCGTAATGCGGCTGGCCGTTGATGATGAAGCCGAAGCCGACCGAGAGGTTTTTTTGGCTTTCCGTCGAGCCCGTGATGCGCCTGAT
This sequence comes from Treponemataceae bacterium, assembly GCA_035352395.1. GTDB lineage: Bacteria > Spirochaetota > Spirochaetia > Treponematales > Treponemataceae > Teretinema. Next base: position 4,577 of record DAOPXQ010000121.1, read on the forward strand.
CTCCGAGAGGAGGAAGAGCGCGTTGTCCAGGTTCATGCCGTGCCGCATCGTGATCTCGCCGAGGCATCCGCATCTCGCGTCGTTCTCGACGTACACCGGGGTCTCGTACCGTTCGCGCGCCCAGGCGCTGAACTCGATTTTATCGTGTATTAAAAGCGGGATGGACTGAATGATCGTGCCGGTTTCCGTGTTGACGATCGCGGGGACGCCAAGCCCGATGCCGATGAGCGGGACGTTGAGCCGCTCGATCGTCGCCGTGACGCTCGCGATCGCGGACTCGAACGAGTCGGTGACCGAGGCGAATTTGATCTCCTCGTCCGACGAAGCGACGATCTCGCCGTTCAGGTTGACGACGACGGCAAGGAAACCCTCGGTGGTTATCTCTATGCCGAGCGCGCAGGCGAAGTCGGGCACGATCTCGAGCTGGATGGGCTTCCTTCCGCCGAGAGGACCTGCGGACCCTTGCGCGAACGCCCGGATGATCCCGATCTCCTCGAGGGCGGAGACGATCTTCGTGACGGTCGACTTGTCGATTCCCAGATGCTGCGCTATCTCGATCCTGCTGATGCCCTTGCGCTGCCAAATAAGCCTGAGTACGCGCGAAATGTTCAAGTCCCCGGGGGCATTCAGTGTTTTCATAGATTGCGACATACTACCAGCCGCGGGCCGGTCGGTCAATCTTGACTATCTCGACATTATGCAGCATTATCGTCGAAATCGGATGATATACGCCGCGTAAAGGGGTCTGTTTATGTTCTCAAGAAAAACCAAGATCGTGTGCTCGATGGGGCCCACGACTGAAAATATCGACGTTGTCTGCGATTTGCTTCGCGCGGGAATGAACGTCGCCCGTTTCAACTTCTCGCATAGCAACCACGACTATCATAAAGCCAACATGGAACGCGTTCGCGAGGCCTCGCGAATAACGGGAATTCCCTGCGCCCTCCTTTTGGACACCAAGGGCCCCGAGATACGCACCGGCCTCGTCGCCGACGACGGCAAGATCGAGATCCGCGAGGGCGATTCGTTCGTTTTTACGAATGACGATTGCCTTTCCGTCGCGGCGGGCTCGCCTGGCGCGGGTGGGGCTGGAAAGCCCGGCCGCATCTCCCTCAGCTGGAAAAAGCTCCCCTCCGAGATCAAGAAGGACTGCCGCATCCTGATCGCCGACGGCCTGCTCGAGATGCTCGTCCTTTCAACCGACGGCAAATCCGAGATCCTCTGCCGCGCGCTTAACGCGGGCAAGATCGGCAGCAAGAAGAACGTAAACGTGCTCGGCATCCACCCGGACGTGCCGGTGTTGAGCGAGCAGGATAAAAAAGACCTCGAGTTCGGGATCAAGATGGGGATCGACTATATCGCGGCGAGCTTCGTAAGCTCCCCGTCGGACGTCGTGTCCATCCTCCGCTTCATCGAGCCCTTCGGCTCGAAGGTTCGCGTCATCTCGAAGATCGAGAACGAGGAAGGCCTGGACAACATCAACGAGATCATCGCGGTCTCGGACGGCGTCATGGTCGCGCGCGGAGACCTCGGCGTGCAGCTCGCCACCGAGCGCATCCCGCTCGCGCAGAAAAAGATCATTCAGGCGTGCAACCTCGCGGGCAAGCCCGTCATCACCGCCACGCAGATGCTCGATTCCATGATCAATAACCCGCGCCCGACCCGCGCAGAGCTGACCGACGTCGCGAACGCCATATTCGACGGCACCGACGCCGTTATGCTTTCCGGCGAGACCGCCAACGGCGCCTATCCCGTCGAGACCGTCAAGATGATGGCAAAAATCGCCCGCACCGTCGAGGCTTCCGAAGAGTATCAGGGCAAGATGCGCCAGTTCCACCGCTACGAGACGAAGAGCGCCGGCGTCGCCGCCGTCATGGCCCACGCCGCGTATCAGACGGCGAGCGACATCGAGGCCGCCGCCCTCATCACCCCGACGATCAGCGGAAACACCGCGCGCCTCTTGAGCACCTTCCGGCCCGAGCAGCCGATCATCGCGGCGACCCCGAACGAGACCGTCCAGCGACAGCTTCTTCTTAACTGGGGCGTCGTGCCACTGCTCGTAAAGATCGCCGAGGACTCCGAGGAAATGACCCAGAACGCGATGCGCGTCGCCCTCGACACCGGCTTCTTGAGCAAATCCGACCGCGTCGTCATGGTCGCCGGCACCCCGATCGTCAGTCCGATGATGGTCAACACGATCCGAGTCCTCTTCGTGGGCAACGTGCTCGCCCGCGGCACGATGGGCGGCGGCTCCGTGCGCGATAAAGACAGGGTCGCGGGTAACGTCGCCAACGCCAACGGTACGCATACCAATGGCGCGGAATTCCGCGTCACCGGTCGCGTCGTCCGCGCCGAGACCCTCGAGGACGCCTTCGTGGCGCTTCGCAAAAAGGGCGGCGAGATCCTCGTGACCCGCAACCTCGACATGTCCTTCGTCCCGATCCTCCGCGTCGTCAACGGCCTCGTCATCGAGAACCCGACCGAGATTTCCGAGGAAACCCTCTCCATGATCAATCCCAACCTCGTGTGGGTCTCTCAGGTCCCCGGGGCGATGAAAACCCTCGAGCCCGGGTTTACCGTCACCGTGGACAGTCACGAGAAGCTCGTGTACGAGGGAACGATTTAGGGAACGGGTACTTTACACGGTTTTTCATATCTGCTAGTATGAGCTTCCGTTATAATTGCTAATAAAAAGGGCGCGTGCGCGTCTCTTTCTGAAAGGTAGGTTTATTATGTCCCGGAGATGTGAAATTTGCGGTAAGGGATCGATGAGCGGTAA
>DAOPXQ010000122.1:0-7354 GCA_035352395.1 Treponemataceae bacterium
TTAGAGTTCGAACTCATTTGTTCGCTTGAATTTACAATAGATTGAACAATAACAAAGTATGGTGCTGTTGATAGTGTAAAAATATCTAAGTTTCCAGAACAAACCATTTTTGGCTCGATCATGATGAAACAAAGAAATTTTGAAACTTCAGAACAAATGACTACCCGTTCCAGCGGCGTGATGGCGCGGTAGAGTTCACTGCGTGGACGCCAGAATTGCCACCAGGGATACTTCGCGACATCCGAGGCAGTCTTTTCTGTCCGTTCCGGTTTCACAAGCCGTTCAATAATCTCAAGACAATCGAGATAATCCGAAGCTACGGGGCCGACGTATCCTTCAGGCGCGGTGTCTCGATTAAGAGGCCAGTCGAAGAAATTGATTACCCAGCGGCTCGGACTCTGGTCGCTCCGGGAATTGAGGTCCTCGCCGTTCAGGTACGGAAAGAGCACATCCTTGTTTTTTGGGTTCCGCGCGATAAGCGCTTGGGCTTCCGCAGGTTCAAGCACAAAACCCTTGCCGAGCACGATGGAACCCTGAAAGCTTCTGTCCGCATTTGCCGCGAGTGGAAAGGGATTACCAACAGTAGTCTGGTCGTCAAAGTATGTCGAGATAAAGTTAACCGATTTGCCATCAAGCACACGCTTTCCCTGCCACGGACCTTTATGAATCGCGGCAAGGCTCACCTCGACGGCTGCCGCTCCGGGCCAAGGGCGACTCCGTACCGCCATGACGATCGTCCCGCCTTGACTCTCGATCACATCGAGCCCGCCTTCGCGGGTGCCGCCCTGTGCTATCGTGTTCGTCGCGAGCGTTCCGAGCGATCGGCTCTCTTTTAAGAGATTATAATTTCGCCTGACGAAATACCCGACAAGATCGATAGCGCCTGCAGGCGCGTACTCTGTTGTAAGAAAATCTAGATAATCTGTGCCAAACGTGCCTTTTAGTTTTCGGTTTCCCAAAAACGGCGGATTTCCGAGGAAGCAGTCGAAGCCGCCTTCTTGCATCACCTCGGCGAACTCGAGGAACCAATGAAAGAAACGGCGTGTACCGGCGACGCTTGCGGCGTGTTCGGCGACCGGGTGATCGGTGATGTCATTATTGCCGTTCAGGAAGGCGCGGTATACCTGCTCCGTCGCAACGGGAGTATTCTGCGTCTTTGGAAGGAAGAACGGCGAGAGCTTGATGTCAGCAAGGGCTTTCAGCTTTCGCCAAGCCTCGCCTTCGGTCGCGAGGAAATAGGCTTCCTTCTTGTTCCGCGTTTCCTCCGGCGTGGAATCGGGCATTCGGGAAACGGTCTTGAGCGTTTCGATGATGCCCTTCAGGTTATCGCCAACCTGCGCCCGCCAGTCGAGCATTGCTTGATTCACCCCTGCCTCTGCGAGTTCCTTCTTGTGCCGCTTGCGAAGGTCCGCCGCCCACTCCTTGTCATCGCCGTCGCGTTGCGCGAAAGCCGCCTCAGGAATCTCATCGAGAAGTTCGCTTGCCTGCGTGAGCCCCACGAGCGAGTAGCCGCACTTGATGTGGTGATCAAGAAAACCGAGACTTTCGCCCGGATTGTGACTCTCGAGCCAGAGCGCCACCTTGCACAGGCGCACCGCCTGCGGATTGAAGTCGACGCCGTAGATGCAACGCTCGATCACCTCGCGGAGCGCCTTCCGGTAGCTCGCTGGGTCGGGATTATCGGCCTTCGTGCGGATACGCGAGAGCTCGAGCGCCACGCGCCTGGCTGCATTCAAAAGAATATGGCCAGAACCGCAAGCGTCGTCGCAGATTTTAAGCGCAAGCAGCGCCTCCTCTGGCGCTGCTTGCGCCAGGCATTGCTCGATCAACGGGTCGAGCGCGTGCTCGATGAGCGGCTGGACGAGTTCTTCCGGGGTGTAATGGCTCCCGCTCTTTCCCCGGTCGTCTCCCGTCGTAAAATCAAAATGAAACTGACCATCAGTCTCGTGGATCGTCGCGTCGAACTCGAGAAGCCCTTCGTAAATCGAACCGAACTCCTCGACGTTGAGCGCCGCATAATTGACCCGAACCGGCACCCCGCGCTTTTCGTCGTCGTAGGAATCGAGCATGTTGAGCCCGCGCGCGAACGAGTCGTTGTCCATGGCAAGACCGCGGAAGAGCGCGAAGGAATCGCCGGAGAAAAGGTCTCCGGCGAGCGGCTTGAGCGCGAGCTTCTCGGCCCGCTCACCGTCCTCGTAAAGCGAAAAGCAGTCGAGGAGCGTTGCCCAAAAATCCGAGAAGCGGCCTTCGTCATTCCAGATATAGCGGCATCGCTCCCGGATCGCGGAAAGCGAATAGTAGTCGCGGTAGAGTTTCTTTAATTCCGCGTCGGCGCCATCCTGATGCGTCAGGTCCCGCTCCTCTATGACGAGGAGGAAGAGTGCGCGATAGACGAGCGTCAGGAGCGTATCGTACATAGCCCGCGGGGCGGAAGGATCGGCGCGTACCAGAGAGCGGAGCTTTGCGTTATCCGGATGATTGAGGAGCCCGTCGGCCCAGTACTTGATCGCTTCTATGACAGCGCCCGAGAGCTTGTCACGGATGCGGCTTCCGTTCTCAAGGCTGTCCTGATGATAGACTTCAAGCAGGCATTCGGATGCGGTATCCGCGTCGGTCGGCCAGCGACTGATATGGAGGAGGCGGAACAGGAGCGCGAAGTCAGAAAAGAGCTCTTCCTCGAACATCCGCTCAAGGTTGAACTCGAGATAGGAAAGCTTGATAAGCCGACTCGAATCGCGAAGGAGGCGGATCGTCAGCCCGTTCGTCACCAAGGCATAGAGGGTGTCGGAAAGGTTTATGTATTCCTGCACGAGGCTGTGCGGGCTCGCTTTCCCGCCCTCGCGCTTTTTGTCGAGGCTTTCGTTGAACCCGACGATGTGAACCGGGCATACGCGGCCCACGGCCCGATGGCTGATCGCGAAGCTTTTCCCCGCGACCTCAACGGCGGCGGCGTTTTCGAGTTCGTACCCGAGGAGCGAAAGGAAAGGAATGATCCAGGACTGCCGGGTTCGGCTCGTGCCGTATGCGTCCTTCGGGTCTTCGCGGGAGCGCCGGGTCGTAAAGAGCGACCACTGCGCCTTTGCCTCGGCCCATGCCTCGAGAATCTCGTCTCGCACCTTTCCCTTAAGGCCGAAGTCGCCGCTCTTTTGCCCCTTGATCGCGTTTTCGTCGGCGACCTTATCGAGCGTCTCCGGGCCGATCAGGGCTCCTTCCCAGTTTATCGCTTCGTATTTCATGCCTTGCCTCCGGGAACGAAAACGTACACGCCGAGGATGTCCATCGGGATGACCGGCTCGACGACGCGGAAGCGCGCGGATTTCGTCTCGGTTCCTAACGCTTTATGGTAGCGTTCGTGCTGTTCGATGAGCTCTTCGGCGCGCTCGAAGGCAAGCGCGTCGAGGCGCGGGCGAAGTTCCGGGATAACGGCGAGTTCGCGCTCAAGCTGCTTTTCCTGCGTCTCGGGCGGAAGGTCGCCGGTAGCGCCGGGCTTCTCCATCAGGGCATTGATGGCCTCGATCGGGACCGGTTTTCGCTCCGGGCCCGCGGCTCCGTAGAGGAGTACCTCTTCGGCGACGAGGTTGCTCTTTGCGCGGAGGTCCTCGATGACGTGGCGCGCGCGGAGAATGTATATGACCGTCCGCTCCGTCACCGCGCCCGAAAGCACGACGGCGGCGCGCGAGGCATTGTTGTTCTTGCGTTCGGGATTCAAGGACTCCGAAAGCACCGTCCGGCACAAGGCTTCAACCGCGTTGTGGTTTCGTCCCCAGTAGGTAAAGCCTTCGTTCACCGGGGAGCGGAAAGCGAGCCGCGCGTCTCCTTTGCCGGCCGATGCCTCGAGCCAGAAGCGCAGCTTTTCCGGAAAGGCCGAGCGCCGCATGACGAGCTCAAGGTCCTCGGCGTTTCGGCTTGCCGTCACGCCGATGAGTTGGTCGAAGGCCGCGCTTACGAACCGATAGACCGTCTCGGGCCGCCCGACGGCCTCGTCGGTTATCGCGAGATCGTCCTCGATATCCTGCGCCTTAATCGAGGCCTGCGCGAAAACCGAGCGGAGCGCCGCTTCTTTTTTCTCACTCACGGTGATGAGCTTGTCGAGTGCCTCCTCTGACCGGATCATATCCTCGAGGGCGAAAAGTTCCATCTGCGATACCGGCTTTTGCTTCTTTTCCGCCTCGGCGAGCACCGCCTTGAATATGGTGTCGAGGAACACCTTGGAGTCTTCCGGAAAGGGAATGCTCACGCCGATATTGTCCCGGATCGTGCGCGCCTTGCGATAGAGGACCTTGAGCACGACCTGATCCATCGGGTTGTCCTTGCCGTATAGGAGGCAGGTCTGAATCTCGGGCTTGGTTTGGCCGAAACGGTCGACGCGGCCTTCGCGCTGTTCGAGGCGGTTCGGGTTCCAGGGAAGGTCATAATGGAGGACGGCGTCAAAGAGGCTCTGCAGGTTAATGCCTTCCGAAAGACAGTCGGTCGCGACGAGCACTCGAACCTTCTTGCCGGAATCTTCCGGGGACATTCTGTCGATGCGATCTCGCCTGACTTCGTCGGGGTCCTCGCTCGTCACGCATTCGACGAGGGCGTTCTTGCCGAGTGCTTCTGCGAGACGCGCGGCGACGTACTTCGCCGTCTCGATATAGCGGCAGAACACGATCGGACTGTAGCCCGCCTTGTGCCATTTCTGGATTTGCAGTACGCACGCGGCGATCTTATTGTCCGCTTCTTTGCTTTCCAGGGAGCGGAGCCGAGTGGCGAACTTGACGAAGACGTCCCGGTCGGTTTCCGTGGCGTCCGCTTGCTCGAGGAGCGGAAGCGGAAGCTCGTCGTCCGTCGTCTCGATCCGCTCGAAGTGGGGATTCTCGGTCGCCACGCTTCCATCGGTCTCATCAGCCTTCGCGCCGATTCGGTTTTCGAGCATCAGGGCGCCGGCGCTCGGGCTCGACATGACGCCGCGCAAAAGCGCGAGGGCGGTCCAGTAGCGGAATCGTTTCTGATTCTCGGTTCCCGTCGCCCGTGCCATCATCTTCGAGGTATAGAGGAGCATTTCGTCATAGAGAGACTGGTACGCGCCGGTCAGTTCGTACGGGAAGTCTATAGCCGTCCGCTTCGGAAACGGCGTGCGCTCGTCCATCCACTGGGCGATGTTCTCGCGCTTCCGCTGGACGAAATGGCGGGCAAGCTCAGTCCGGAACGACTGTTTTGACGATTCGCTTTCCGCGTCGCTTTCGCTGTCCCATTCATGCGTTTCGAAATCCGGCTTGAGGAGCCCAAGGAGGGAGCGGAACTCGCCTTCCTTACCGGAATGAGGGGTCGCGGTTACGAGGATGAGGTGTTGGTTTGGCTTTTTCGCGATCTCGCTGACGAGGCGGTGCCTGAGTTGCTGCCCGGTCGAGGTTTGTCCCTGCGGACGGGCGCAGGAATGAGCCTCGTCGACGATCACGAGTTCGGGCGCCTGCGAGGCGAACACCGTATAGCGGTTGTCGCTTTTGATATAGTCGATACTGATGACCTGAAAGGGGAAATACTGGAAGACGCTCATATCTCCGGGAACCTGCCGATCAAGGCTCGCCTGGGTTCCCGTGCGGAGTATAACCGCGTCGATCTGGAACTTATCCTTGAGCTCCATCTGCCATTGCTCGCATAGGTGGGGCGGACAGAGTACCGCAAACCGCTTGATCTCGCGCCGCTCGAGGAGTTCCTTCGCGATCAGAATCGCCTCGACCGTCTTACCGACGCCGACGTCGTCGGCTATCAGGAGCCGGACGGGATGCTGCTGCTTGAGTGCCATGATGAGCGGCACCATCTGGTAGCTCCGCGGGCGGAACCCGAGCTTCGCCGCGCACCGGAACGGCCCGGCGGCCGAGCGGAGCGACAGACGCGACGCGTCAAAGAGAAGCCGCGCGGCCCGGACGCTGCCAAGGTCCCGAACCGTCGGCGGATTGAACTGCGAGGGTTTGATATCCCCTTCTTTGGTCAGTGGGATGAAAATCCCGGCGACGTCTTCCTCGCGGCCGTCGAGCGGCTTGAGCCGCAAGAGATCGTTTCGTTCGGAGGGAAGCACGACCCAGTCGCGGCCGCGCGCGCGCACGAGCGTTCCAGTCTTATAGTCCATTATGCGTTACCGTACCTTCCGGAATATGTCAGGCCGCTTCGCGACCAGATCGTCGAGCGAATTGAGATAATGATACACGATGTAGTCCTGCCCCATGTCGAGAATCGCCTCGCGCTGCTTGGTATCGCGCTCGATAACGACTTCCGTGTCATGCGGCGTACCGTCGCAGAAAACGTGCACGGGGAGCGGGTTTTTCCCGGCGCCGGGGGCGTAATAAAAGTCCGGTTGGCAGTAGATTCCCTCTACGCGCTTCTGCGCCTCGTCGGGCAGCCGCAGTCCCCGCTCATGGAGGTAGTCGAGGAACTTCTTCTCGGTGGAGCTTGACTTGTCGTATTCGCTCAAGAGCCTCCGGTACTGTTCCTCGTAGGTTCCGCGCTCGCGCTCGCCTACTTCGATACGCGCCGCCCTAAGCCGCTCGAGCGTTTGCTTGATCAGGAACCGATCGATAACCGGATGGTCCGGCTGGTTATAGTAGCTCAGGAGGTCCTTATAGCTCGCCTTGTCGAGATACCCCGCTTCGTCGTATCGGCAAAGCCTCCATGCCTCGTCGATCACCCGCTGCCATGCGTCTTTCTCCCTCACCATCGCCGCCATGACGCCGAGGCTTCCTTCCGAGGATTCAAACATCAAGAGATTCGGCGAGTCTGGATTGCCGATCGGGGTGATTCCGAGCTCCGAGCTTTCGACCTGGAACACCCGCTCCGCCGCGGTCTTGAGCGCGTACTGAAGTGTGACCCGTCCCGCGTAATCGAGCTCGAGGACCTTCAGCGGTTCGATATAGAGCGCGTCGGCCGTATCCGTCGTATATAGCTTGACGACCTTGAGATCGTCCGCCTTCATCTTTGTGTTCTTTTCCTTGCCTTCAAGCAACCGCTGCCGAAAGCCATGGGTCTTCCAGTGTCCGGACACCTTATTGAGCACGAACCCATCGTCGTTATTGGCCCGCCACTTCATGTTCACGTAGAAGAGCTCGGCTGAGGGGATATAGCGCATGCGGAGAAGGAAATCGTCGCCGCCCATCAACCTGACCTCGCTCAGCTTCGGGACGTCGCCGGTACACCGAAACCAGGTATTGATTTGGTACCCAAGCCGCTGGCGTTCCTCCTCCTCGCAGGTGATGTGCTGGGTCTTCTCCGCGATGCCGTCGGGAAGGACAAGGAGATCGGAAACGGTTTGCGTGCGGCTCTCAAGCGATGCCCCGGACCACGGATCGGTATTGCGGTCCTGATCGGTATTCAGGAGGAT
>DAOPXQ010000123.1:0-7292 GCA_035352395.1 Treponemataceae bacterium
CCGTTAATCTGACCCGCGGTGAAGAGCCCGCGAATGCGCTTCGTCTCGAGCGCCGCGGTAAGCTGCGTCGGCTCGATGTAATCGTATTCGACCGCGTACGAGGGCCGCGTCACCACCGCGTCGGCGAGCCCTGGAATGGTCCGCATAAAGGCGTCCTGCACTTCCTCGGGAAGCGACGACGAAAGCCCATTGATATAAACCTCTCCGGTATCGAGACCTTCCGGCTCGAGGAAGAGCTGATGCCGCTCGCGTTCGGCGAAGCGCACCACCTTGTCCTCGATCGACGGGCAATAGCGAGGGCCAATGCCGACGATCTTCCCCGAGTAAAGCGGCGAGCGGTGGATATTCTCCCGAATGATGCGATGCGTCTCCGCGTTGGTGTACGTCAGCCAACAGGGAACGGAAGGACGATCGACCTTGTCGTAGCCGTAGGAAAAAGGGAGGGGCTCGCTATCGCCGTCCTGGCGCTCGAGCACGGAGTAATCGATGGTCGGCGCGAGTATTCGCGGCGGAGTGCCCGTCTTGAGCCGACCGACGTTGAAACCCATCCGCCTGAGCGCGACGCCGAGCCCAAGCGCGGCCTGCTCGCCGAGCCGTCCGGCCGATGCCTCATATTCCCCGATAAAAATCTTTCCTCCCATGAAAGTTCCCGTCGTGAGCACGACGGATTTCGCCGAGATCGACCGTCCGCGCGAGGTGACGACGGCCTGGATCGTCCCGTTCTCTACGAAGTCGACGACGGTATCCTGATACGCGTGCAGGTTTTTTTCCAGCTCGATCGTGCGCTTCGCGAGCATCGAATAGCGGAATTTGTCCGCCTGGACGCGCGGTGCCTGGACGGCCGGCCCGCGGCTTCTGTTGAGCAGGCGGTACTGTATCATGGTGGCGTCCGCGAGCCGCCCCATCTCGCCGCCCAAGGCGTCGATCTCGCGGACGATATTGCCCTTAGAGATCCCGCCTATCGAGGGATTGCATGAGAGTTTTCCGATCGTGTCGAGCGATTGGGTGATTAGCATGGTCGACAGCCCCATGCGGGCCGAGGCGAGCGCGGCCTCGATGCCAGCGTGCCCGCCGCCGATGACGATAACGTCGTAGTCTGAATAGCGATAGCCCATAAAAAGAAAGTATATCGGCGCGGAGGTTCGCTGTCTATCGACTACGCCATCCGTAAAACCGAGTCCGCCAGAATCTCGGCCTCCGCGACGTCGTGAGTCACGTAGATCGCCGTGTACCCAAGCGAGCGCTGATGCGCGCGCAACTCGTCCTGCATGCGCCGCCGCAACTCCGCGTCGAGCGCGGAAAGGGGCTCGTCGAACAGTACCAGGCGGGGACTCACCGCGAGCGTACGCGCGAGCGCAACACGCTGGCGCTCGCCTCCGGAGAGGGTCAGGGGCCGGCGCTTAGAAAACCCGCCAAGGCCAAATCGCTCAAGCCATTCAGCCGCCCGCTCGCGGGCCTCGCCGCGCCGCATTCCTTGCGACACGAGCCCATACCCCACGTTGTCCTCCACGGTAAGATGATCGAACAGCGCGTGATCCTGAAACACCATGCCAACCCTGCGCCTCGCCGGGGGAAGACGCGTTATGTCCTCTCCCGCGAGAGTGATCCTTCCGGCGTCCGGCGAGAGAAGGCCCGCGATCATCCGCAGCACCGACGACTTTCCGCAGCCGGAGGGGCCAAGAAGCGCGAGCGTGCCGCCTTCCGCGAGCGAGAACGAAATCTCGACGCTTTGCATGGGCCAGCGCTTTGCCAGTCCCTCGACGGTTAAATACTCAGACATGCTCACCCTCCGCCTTTCCCCCGGAATCCATCGCGAAAAAAACGACGCCGCAAATCAACGCGAGCACGACGGTGCAGGCGCAGGCCTCGGAGAACCGATACGAGCCCGCGAGCCTGAAAAGGAGCAGAGGCAGGTTCTCGAACTTCCCCATCGACAGGACGAGCGGGAGCGAGGCGTCGCCCGCGCTGATGGCGAACGAGAACGCCGCCGCCGACACGATGCCGCGCGACGCGAGCGGAAGCCTTACCCTAAACGCGGCGTCGAGCCGCGAGGACGAAGCGAGCGACGCCGCGTCGCGCACCGATTGCGGTATCCTATCGAGCGACGACCGCACTTGCGTCCACGCGAAGGGCCAGGCCATGGCCGACTGCGCCAGAACGAGGAAAAACGCGTTGCCGCGCGGCGCGAGCAGTCCCCAGCCGAAGCCAAGCGCGACCGACGACACGGCGAGCGGCGCGAGCGGCGCCACGCGGAGCGCAAGCGGCGAACGCTCGCGCGGAAATGCGTCGCGGAACGCGTCCTCGGCGAGCGCGTACGCGACGGCCGCGAGCGTCGAGATCAGCGCGACGGGAACGGCGACGCGCACCGTATTGACGACGGCCGGAGCGAAATTTGACCGCGACAGAAGAAGCATCCACTGGCCCAAGCCCAGCGAGTGTCCCCTTATTGACGTGAAGGCGCCAGATGGAACGACGAAAGAACGCACGAGGATCGAAAGCAGGGGTCCCGCGAAAAAAGCGAGAATGAACGCGAGGTATCCCGCGAGCGCGAGCCGCTCCGTAAATCCATGCGGGGCGAGACGAGGGCGCGGGGGACGCGTGCCCTCGGTATCCGCCGAAAGGCGACGGCCCAGACGCGAGTACAGAACGACGATTAAAAGCGCGGGTACGGTCTCCGCTATCGCTATCGCGCCGGCCATGCGAAAGTCGAGCGACGAGCGCGCGGCTCTATATAGCTCCACTTCAAGGCTTGTCCCGCCGATCCCCCCGAAGGTCATCACGATGATGAAACTGAAAAAGCAATATAGGAAGACGAGCACGGCGGACGAGAGTATCGCGCCCGAAAGGCGCGGAAGGGTCACCGTGCGGAAAACGCGGAACGGTCCCGCGCCAAGCAGGGTCGCCGCTTCCTCCTCTTCCCTCGGAAGCCTCTCCCATACTTGCGAAACGGTCCTGAGCACGACGGGGAAATTGTAGAAACCGTGCGCGATCACAATTCCCGCGAAGGAATACAAAAAGGTTATCGGCGGGTTCTTCAATCCAAACGCGCCCATGAGAAACGAATTGAGCGTGCCCTGCCTGCCGTAGAACAGCACGAACGCGAGCGTGACGATCATCGGGGGAACGCAGAGCGGCACCCCGGAAGCCGCGAGCAGCGCGCGCCGTCCGGGAAATTCGCGTCGAGCGACGAAGAAGCCGGCGGGAAGCCCGATCGCCACGGCGAGCGCGGACGACAGCAGCGCCTGCGAAACCGTAAACTTTAGCGAGGCGAGAATTCTAAGCAGCATGGCCGCGGAGTCGCCGACCGAGTTACCGACCGAGTTACCGACCGAGTCGCCAACCGGCGCGATCGTCCCAGCAGGCGCGGCAAAGGCCGCGGATACGGAGCGCGCGGCGGGAACGGCGAACGAAAGGACGGAAAGGCAGAGCGCCGTCGCGCCAAGAGCCACCGCCGTCCACTCAAGGCAAAGGCGCTTACGCGCCCGCGCGATTCCGTTCACTTCGCGAGAACGGACATCGCCGGCTCGATGGCCGCCGATACCTCGCCCGAGTCGACGGTAAGCGCGTTTGTGGGCATCGGCGCGGCGCTGAAGGAATCGGGAAGCGTCACGGTCTCGGAAACGGGATACATCCACTGGGTAAGCGGCAGCACGGACTGAGCCTCGTCGGTCAGCATAAAGTCGATGAACGCCTTCGCTGCCTTTGCGTGGCGGGCGCCCTTCACGAGACCCATTCCCTCCGCTTGCGCGATATGCCCCTCGGGAAATATCAGCGCTTTATAGCGATCCGTCTTTTCGTTCTCCAGATGATAGGCGGGACTGGTCGTGTAGCTGATGACGAGAGGCGCCTCGCCCGAGGTAAAAAGCCCATACCCAGAATCCCAACCGGGCGCCATCGTAAGAATCGAGCCCTTTAGTCTCTGCCAATAGGATCGATAATCCTTTCCGTAAATCGCGACGGTCCACGCGAGAAACCCGGTTCCCGGCGTGCTCGTGCGCGGATCCATAAGGATCAACTTTTTCGCGTACTCCGGTTTCGTCAGGTCCTCAAGGCTCGCCGGAGGCATGATCTTCGAGGCGGAATCGAACACGATAGCGAAGTAGCCATAATCGTACGGCGTTAAAAGCCAATCGTCCGCAAGGCGAATCTCCTCCGCGACGACGCGCTCCGCTTCTTTCGGTTTGTAGGGAGTAAGCACGCCCGCGGCGCGGGCCGCGGCGATCAGGTTGTTGTCGATCCCGACGAGAACGTCGCCCTCGGGCCTCGCGCGCTCAAGCGTCGCGCGGGACAGAACCTGCGCCGCGTCGCCGCAGGAAACGAACGTCGCGCGATACCCGGTTTTCGCCTCGAAGCGCTTCGCGAGCTCGGGCGCGGGGCCCCAATCCGCGACGAACGAATCATATGCGTATATCGTAAGCGCCTTCGCGTCGTCGCCGGATTCGCGGCCGGCGCACCCGCCGAATAGGACAACAGCGAAACAGACGATCAGGGCAGCCCTAAGAAAACGAGCTTTCATAATTGCCTCCGCCGGCATCTTCCGGCCAGTTTTTATACTAGCGAAACACAGGGCTTTTTTCAACGGCAAGGGGAAATTAGTGTATACTTTCAGTATGATTCACGGCGGCGCGCTAACGGACATACGGAAAGGGAAGGTTCAACCATCCACGAAACCGGACGGCGCCGAATTTCGCCTTATCAAGAAAGTATACCTCGTCGCCGAGGCGCTATTTCTCAGTTCATGGATCGCCCCGGCAAAGGCGTTTCCCTTCGTAACGTTCGCTCCCGACTGTATCCGCGCGCGGCCATGGCTTTTCATCGCCGCGATGGCGGTCAACGCGATCGCGATTATCGCGTGGATCGTCTTTCGAAAGCGTAACTCGTGGATAATCCCCACGGGAATCGCCGTAACTGCACTTAACCTCTCGCTCTCGACCCTTGAGTATTCTTTTATCGCCGCGCAGAGGGGATTGCTTCCCGATGGGCTATTCCTTCTTCCGCTCCAGGCGTTCCTCTTCGGCTTCTATTCGCGTAACCGCCGCATTACTTGGTTCCTGTTTCTCGTCACCATTTCGCTGATACTCGCGTCCATCGCGGCGACGGGTCAAAACCTCGCTGACGCCGAGGTTCGGGCGAAGGCGAGCGTATTGATCATCGAGTGCGGCGGGGTGCTCCTCGCTACCTGGGTATTCCAACGGATGAGCCTATTGCTCGCGAGACGCCAGCAATACCTCAAGGACCTCGCGTTCGTGGACCAGGAGACTGGGCTCCCAAACGGCAGGACGCTTCTCGACGAAACCGAAAGTCAGATGGGGCAATGCGAGAGCCAGGGAAAACTTCTCGTCCTCGCGGGAGTTCGCGTCTCCCGGCTCGACGAGCTCGCCGAAAGGTTCGGTTACGATAATACCGTGCAATGGCTTATGCGCTTCGCCGGGGAGTTCGAGTCAAGCGTTGACCTATGGTCGCTCCGCGAGACGCAGGCGCGCTCCTCCGCTCGGCTCTATCGCGTCGACGCGAATATCCTCGCGTTCACCATCACGATTCCACCCAGCCTCTTTAGGCTCGATTCGGCCATCTCGAACGGGCTTGCCGACTGCATGACGGAAACGCTGCGCGCGCTTCACAGCGACGCCCTCATCGATTTCGCCGGCGCGTTCGCGGTGTATCCCGTCGACGCGCGAACCGCGCAGGAATTATTCACGAACATGCAGTCGACGCTCCGCGGCCTTACTCATCGGGATCATTCCCAATTCACGCAGTTCGACGGAACCGCGTTCGAGGCGTATCTCCGCGTCGAGCGCGTCAAGGAACAGATGCTGTCAAATTCGTTCTCGGGCGAGATTCGCTCGGTTTTCCAGCCGAAGGTCGATCCCGCAACGGGCAAATGCGGGGGGTTCGAGGCACTCGCAAGATGGACAAGCCCGATTCTCGGGGACATCTCGCCAGGCGAGTTCATCGCGCTCGCCGAAACTAATGGCGCCATCGAGACCGTTACTAAAAAAACGCTCGAGGACCTCGCGGCGTTCATCGCCAGGGCGCGCGAGGCGGGACGCGAACCCGCGCGCATCGCATTCAACCTCTCGCCTATCCTTATATCAAGGTCGTACATCGACGGGCTTCTCGAGTGGATCCGCGCGAACGACGCGGCCGATTGGCTTGAAATCGAGATAACCGAGGGAATGTTCCTCAACGCGACGCAATCCCTGAACGAGGACCTCGCCCGCGTGCGCGAGGCCGGGGTTAACTTCGCTATCGACGACTTCGGAACGGGATACTCGAACCTCGGGTATCTGCAGAGCCTCAAGGCCTCCGTTCTCAAGATAGACAAGCGTTTCGTCGACGGAATACCCGAAAACGCGACGAACGCGAATCTCGTGAGGGCGATTTTACAAATGGCGAAATCCTTCGGCATGAAGGTCGTCGCCGAAGGCGTGGAGACCGCGGAACAGCGCGATTATCTCCTCGCGCAAGGATGCGACCTTATCCAGGGCTTTTTCTACTCTAAGCCGCTCGAGGCCGACGAGGCGCTCGCGTGGCTGAGGGAACGATCTTAACGCCCCCTCGCCATTGACAGCGAAAATCCGAGGTTCGATCATTTAGTGCATGATCGGAACAAGTAACAGGACGCCAATGGCGTCAATCATCCTCGTTCTCGCGGCGCTCTTACTTGCGTCTTCATGCGCCAAAGCCCCCCGGCACAGCCTAAGGGACTATGCGCGAGAGCGAAAACAGCCGGATGCACGCTTCGCGTACGCCTCTCCGCGCGAAGTCGGCATGGACCAAAAAAAACTCGACGAACTCCTTTCGGAAATCGACGCGAAAAACCTGGAGATACACAGCGTCTCGATAATCCGCGACGGCAAGCTTGTCATGGACGCGTACGGCACGCCCCGCACAACCAAGGTCCCCTTATTACCCAACAATTGGCATGACCTTAACGGTCTCGCGCATGGGATCATATCCCTATGCATCTGCATCGCGCAGGATGACGGCGCGTTTCCGGCGGGCAACACTCCCGTAATGGCGTGGTTCGCGAAAGACGGCGTTAAGAACCGGAGCGCGGACAAGGACGCTCTCACGATCGACGACCTCCTTACGATGAGGAGCGGACTCGAGTGGAACGACGAAGTCGACTCCGAGCTTCTCGGCAAAAAGCCGAACGGCGCGAAAGAGGCATTAGACCGGCCGATGGTCGCGAAACCCGGAAAGCAATGGCGATACAGCGACGGCGACGCGCAAATCATTTCCGAAATATTCAAGAGTAGGTCCAAGCAATTTTGCAGCCATTTCGGCGC
>DAOPXQ010000124.1:0-7234 GCA_035352395.1 Treponemataceae bacterium
CCATATTCGAGGCGCTTTCCGTCGGTAAGCCGATCATATTGTCGACGTACATACCCGGCCAGGAATACGGCAACATGCTGTTCGTCGTGGAGCAGGGCGTGGGCTGGTATATCCGAAGTCCCCGAAATATTCTCAGGCAGGCAAGCAAAATCGTTTATGAGCCGGAAGTGACCGAGGCCGTGCGCGCGCGCGTCGAGGCCTTAAGGCTCAGAAGCGGCATTGGCGATATCTGCCGATTTATACATGAATTCCCCGGAGCGTAGAAGATCATGAAACGTAGCCTTCTGTCATTCATCCTGTGCGGCGCCATTCTCCCCGCCGCGTTTTCCTTCTCTCCCGATTCGGAGCTCGTGCCTACCGGCCATTGGCTTTACGGCGCGCTCGAGCGTATCTACGCCGACGCGGGTGAGGCTTCCCTCGGCGTTTGCGCGCCGGCCTCGCGCTTCGAGCTTCGCTCCTATCTGGACTCGATCGATATCGATTCGCTCTGCGAGCAGGGACGCGCCCTCTATCGAAAGGCTTCGGAGTTCCTGGGCGAACGCGAGCCGATCACGGAGATTGGTTTTGCCGCGTTCGACTCAAGGCCAGTCGTCTCCCTTTCCGCGCGGTACCGCGCGTCTCAAGACGCGTTTTTCGATTTTGACCTCAATGATGCCTTCAAGGAAACGAAGCCTCTCGTCTCGCTACCCCTTGAGCTTTGCTTTACCCCGAACGTAACCGGATACGCCGATCTTTCGGCCGGCGAGGGCGTCTGGGCCTCGAAGCTTCAGGACAATTTCACCAATATCCCCAACAACGCGTCGTATGTGGATATCAATATGCCGAAGACGGCGTACCTTTCCGTCGGCAACGAGTTTTGCACGGCCGTCATCGGCCGCGGCGCGCTTGGCATCGGCCGAACCTTCTCCGGCAGCATGATCCTTTCGGATTCCGCCGATCGGCTTGATTACGCCTCGCTGTCCCTCTTTTCGCCCGGCGTGCGTTTTTCCATGATGCCCGTCGAGCTCGCGCCGGACCGCTTCGCGTACTATCACACCCTGTCGTTTCGCCCACTCAAGAATTTGTCGATAACTTTTTCGGAGGCTTCGCTGGTTAACTCGACGCTGGACCTCCGCTACCTAAATCCTTTTATGATCTTTCACAGCTACGCGGGCTGGCGGGATTCCGCGGCCTACGGGAAAACCGAGGGTTATCCAAACAGCCCGGTCGGCTCGCAGCTCGCCTTGGAGATGAGCCTTGTGCCCCTGAGGGGCATGACCGTTTACGGGCAATTCGTGATGAATCAGTTCCAGACGCAGTACGAGCGCGAGAACTTCGGCGAAGAGGCCGCGAAGATCCCGGACTCGCTCGGAGGCACGCTCGGCGTCAGGCTTTCCGTACCGTTCGCATCGGGCTTTATTACCGGAACCCTGGAAGGCGTCTACGCAAATCCCTGGATGTATATCCTCGAGAACAAGGCGATCAGCTGGTACTGGTCGCGCTTTGAGCTCGTCGCTCCCACGAGCTATACGGATAAAGCCGTTTCAGGCTGGCTTGGAAGCCCCTATGGCCCAGATACCATCGCGGGCGTGCTGAACCTACGCTACGAGGATCCCGAATCCTTTTCGCTCGGGCTTACCTATCGCTTTATCTGCAAGGGGATAAATTCCGAGGCGTTCATGGCGTGGAATGAGGCAACTGAGGGGCGTACTTACTATCCGCAACACCTTGCGGAGGCCAGCGCGACGACCCCGTATGGCGCGGCGCGGTTCCAGAACCTTCTGTTGCTCGAGGCGTCGTGGCGGCCCTTCTCGACGATCGAGGTTTCCGGCTTCGCGGGGTACTCGATCATGACCGGAGCCGTGGAGGCTCAGTCACCGAGCCTCGGCTGCGCCGTTACCTGGTACGCCAGGTAACGCAAGGGACTTTTAGCTTACAGCTCTTCCTCTCCGTCCTGTACAGGGGTGCGCACGGCGCCCCCGTACAAAACCTTCGGGTTAATCACGATGCCGAGCCGTTTCTCGATCTTGGATAGGTTTTTCATCTCGAATTCATCGCCGAACACGACGTTTATCCCGGACTTGCCCGCGCGCGCGGTTCGCCCCGCGCGGTGCACGAAGAAGTCCTCGTTTTCGTTGACGTCGAGCTGAATGACGTGCGTAACGTCAGGTATATCGAGACCGCGCGCAGAAAGGTCGCTCGTCACGAGTACCTTGGTCCGTCCCGCCCTGAAGTCGTCCATGGCCTTTTTACGGCCGATTTTGTCAAGCTTGGCGTGTAGGGCGGAACAGGGTACCTTCTTGTAGTTTAGCTGCGCCGCGATATTCTCTACTTGTCCCGCGATCGCGGTAAAGACGAGCGCCTTGCCCGGGCGTTCCGCGATCAGGAATTTCCTGAGCGTCTCTATCTTGTCCCTTCCCTCGCTGAAGAAAGCCCAGTGCTCGATGTTGCGTTTGAGTACGTCCTCCGGGGGAAGGTTGATCATCCTGATGCGATAATGAGCGTGCGCCGCGGGCGGCGTGATCGCCGCGTGCGACGCGTCGACCGCGGAATCGGCGTCCGCAGCGGGCTTCGGCGGCTCCGGGATCATTTTCTCGATAAGCGACGCGTGATAGCGCGAAAGCGTGGCGGAGCAGGCGACGTATTGCGCTTCGCGCGGGAGGATCGACAGCAACTCGCGGATCATGTCGCGCATTTCCGGCGCGAGCATTCGGTCCGTTTCGTCCAAGACCACCATGCGTATCCCGCCTACCTTCAGCTTCTTCATTCTTATTAGCTCGATAATTCTCGCGGGTCCCCCGACGACGATCGCGGGCTTTTCCTTTAACGCGTCGATCTGGCGCTTGAGCGGGGCGCCGCCGATGCAGAGGGTGGCGCTCGCGTCGATCCCTGAATCCTTGGAAAGGACGTTAGCCTCGCTTTTAATCTGCGACGCGAGCTCGTGCGTCGGGGCGACGATGAGCGTGACGGGCGATTGGTCCTTTGCCGCCAAGGCGCATTTCATCAAGGCTGGAATAAGATAGCAGAAGGTCTTTCCCGTACCGGTCTCCGACTGGAAAAGGAGGTTTTCGCCCGCGAGCAGCGCTGGAATGACCTCTCTTTGAACGGGGGTCGGAACGGTGATCGAGCGCTTTTCAAGCGCTGAAACAAGGCGAGGATCGATGGAAAGTTCGGAAAATGAATTCATGCGATCACGATAGCATAAGCGGGAAAAAAGTGCTATGATATTAAAACCCTTGTCCACAAACAAGCGGAGGAATGGCTTTTGAAAATTGGAATCAATACCTTCGGGTGCGATCACGGTCGATCGGGAATAGGAGCCTATATCCTGTCGCTCGTTAGGAATCTGCCCGAAACTACGCACCAAATCGACCTTTTTGGACCCGAATTGGACCGATATACCTATTCCTCCGGACTCGAATCCGTCACCTATACCGGGGTTCCCGTAACGGACAGTCTCATTGCCGAGCGTCTGTGGCATTTTGGCGGGTTTTCGGCGTTCGCGCGGCGGCAAAAATACGACGCGGTTCTATTCCCCGCGGGCGTCAAGCTTATGCCCCTTCATTTCGACGTTCCTTCTATCGTCGTCGTGCAGAATATCCTATCCGATACGTACCAAAAGTCGGACGATGGGTTGCTTACCGGGCTTTTGAAGATGCAGCTGAAAAAAGCCGACAAGATCATCGCCGCGAGCCGTTTTATCAGGGATGACCTGATCAACCTCCGCATCCCGGAGTCGCGGATCACCGTCATCCATAACGGGATCGACACCAGCCTTTTTTTTCCAAGGCCGATAGCGAACGACGAAGCCGTTCTTATCCATCCATTTTCCATCAGGCGTCCCTACATCATCTACGCCTCGCGCGTCGCTTATCCTTCCAAGTGCCACGTCGAGCTTATTCGGGCGTTCGAGCTTTTCAAAAAGCGGACGGGGCTGCCGCATCGCCTCGTACTCGCGGGCGCGGACAGCGTAAACGCGGAGATCGTTCACCGCGAGATCATCAAGTCGCCCTACGCCTCGGATATCCTGCTGACGGGCTATTTCCCGCACCAAAACCTTCCCGAATTATATTCGGCCGCGGACGCTTGCGTTTTCCCGTCTTCCATCGAGGGAGTAGGGCTGCCCGTCATCGAGGCCATGGCGTGCGGCGTACCGGTGACATGCGCGCGCGCGGGAGCTCTCCCGGAGATGGCGGGCGACTGCGCCCTGTACTTTGACCAGAACAGCCCGGAAGAAATCTCCGCGGCTATAGAGAGAATAATCAGGCTGCCGGACGGCGCCAACGACGCGCTGCGCGCCGATTTGATCGCGCGGGGATCCGAGTGGGTTCGTAATTACGACTGGAAGAAGTGCGCCTCGGAGACCATCGAGTGCGTCGAGTCCGTTTCGCGGATCTAAGCCCGACTATCCCGCACGCGATATAAGCTTGTCAAAAAACAAAGGATGAACGGTAACGTTCATCCTTTGTTTTTTCTTCATGCTTATTGTTTCGTTTACGCTGTTTTCTGCGCGCCCTGTTCGATCTCGGGCTTACGCGATTTCTCGACCACGTCCTTCGTGATCACTACGCGCTTCTGGCCCTCTATCGAGGGGATCTCGAACATAATCTCCATCATCATCTTCTCGACGATTGCCCTGAGCCCGCGGGCTCCGGTGTTCTGCTTGATCGCGAGGTCGGCGATCGCGTCGATGGCCTCTTCCTCGAATATCAGCTCGACCTTGTCGATGTCCAGCGATGCCTGGAATTGCTTCAGGATCGCGTTCTTCGGCTCGGTGAGGATGCGCTTAAGGTCGTCGCGGACAAGCTCGTTGAGCGACACGGTGATCGGGAGACGCCCGATGAACTCCGGGATCATGCCGAACTTGATTAGGTCGTCCGGGGAAATCTGATCGAACAGTTCCTGTAGGTTTCGTTCCTTGTTCACCTTGATGTCGGCTCCGAATCCCATCGGATGTTCCGCCACGCGGGTCTCGATCATCTTGTCGAGGCCGACGAACGCGCCGCCGCATATGAACAGGATGTTCGTCGTGTCGATCTTGATCATTTCCTGGTTGGGATGCTTACGCCCACCCTGAGGGGGAACCGAGGCGGAGGTGCCCTCGATGATCTTGAGGAGCGCCTGCTGGACGCCCTCGCCCGATACGTCGCGGGTAATGGAAACGTTCTCGCCCTTGCGCGCGATCTTGTCGATCTCGTCGATGTAGATGATCCCGCGCTCCGCGGCCGCGATGTTACCACCGGCGTTCTGGATGAGCTTGAGAAGGATGTTCTCGACGTCCTCGCCGACGTAGCCGGCCTCGGTGAGGGTCGTGGCGTCCGCGATCGCGAAGGGGACTTTCATCTTCTGCGCGATGGTTCGCGCGAGCAGGGTTTTTCCCGAACCGGTGGGACCGATAAGGAGTACGTTCGACTTCTCGATGATGACGTCTTCCGGGGTCTTTGCGGGGTTCGCTATTCGCTTGTAGTGGTTATAGATC
The DNA here is from genome assembly GCA_035352395.1 of Treponemataceae bacterium. Taxonomy (GTDB): domain Bacteria; phylum Spirochaetota; class Spirochaetia; order Treponematales; family Treponemataceae; genus Teretinema. The sequence continues at coordinate 5,459 of DAOPXQ010000124.1, forward strand.
GCGACGGACAGGGTTTTCTTTGCCTGTTCCTGCCCGATGATGTACTGGTCAAGATGCGCCTTCATTTCCTTCGGCGTCGGGATGTCCGACGTGAATTTCGTGGAAAGCTGCTGGTCCTCGGCGTCGAGGATACCCTTGCAAACGTCGATGCAATGGTTACAGATGAAAACGCCGGGTCCCGCTATGATGCGGCGCGACGGATCGGCGTTTTTGCCGCAGAAGGAACAAACCTGCTCTTCTTTATTTTTGGGCGCCATGTTTCCTCCGTGCCATTACCTGGTCGACGACGCCGTACTCGACGGCTTCCTGCGCCGACATGAAGAAATCCCTCTCCATGTCCTGGGCGATCACGTCCTCGCTCTTTCCCGTGTGAAACGCGAAATACTCGATCGTGAGTTTCTTAAGTCGGATGATCTCTCGGGCCTGGATGCCGATATCTACCGCCTGTCCCTGCACGCCGCCCCAAGGCTGATGGATCAGCACGCGGGAGGAGGGGAGCGCGTTGCGCTTGCCCGCGGTGCCGCCCGCGAGCAGGATCGCGGCCATGCTCGCCGCCTGCCCAAGGCAGAAGGTCTGGATGTCGGAGCGGATCTGCTGCATGGTATCGTAGATCGCCAACCCCGCGGTAACCGAGCCGCCGGGGCTGTTGATGTAGAGATTGATGTCCTTGTCGGGATTCTGGGAGTCGAGGAAGAGCAACTGAGCCACGATCAGGTCGGCCGTGGCGTCCGTTATCTCTCCGTCGATGAAAACAATCCTGTCCTTAAGAAGCCTCGAGAATATATCGTAAGACCGCTCGCCGTTTCCGGTTTGCTCGATGATATAGGGCACAAGATTGTTCATTTGCTCATTCATGGTTTACTGCTCGTTCTTAAAGAGATCCGCGAAAGCGGTTTTTGCTCCCTTCGCGAGGGTGCACTTCTCAAGGAGCTGACCGTACAGGCGCTGCTCCTTGATGTCATCGATAAGATACTCTTTCCGGCGGGGATCCGCATAGTGTTTTTTCACTTCTTCCGCGGAAATTCCCGCTCCCTCGGCGATGCGGGCGTATTCGGCCTCGACGTCCTCCGGGGTAACGGCGATCGCGCGCTCCTTGAGGAGCAGCTCGACGATCACGCGGCTCTTGAGCATCTTCTCCGCCTCGGCGCGCCAATCGCCCAGCATGGACTCCTTGGACTGGCCGGACGCGACGATGAGCTTCTCGAGCTGGGCGACGTCGGTGCGGAAGCGCTGCGCGAGCATCTGCCAACGGCTCTCGAGCTCGGCGCCGACCATCGACTCGGGAAGGTCAAACGCGTTTTTCTCGACGATCTTCTCGAGGAGGAGGTTGTTCTTGATCTCCTTGAGCTTGTTCTCGACGGCGGTTTCCATATTCTTCTTGATATCGGCCTTAAGGTCGTCAAGGGTCTTATATTTCTCGTTTACGTCCTGGGCGAGCTCGTCGTCAAGGTCGGGAAGCTTGCGCGCCTTGAGGGCGGTAAGGCTGACGCGGAGTTTCTTCGTCGTTCCCGCGAGGTCCTTATCCTCGAAATCGGCGGCGTAGCTTTTCGTGATGTCCTTGCTCTCGCCCTTCTTCATGCCGATGACTTCGTCGTCGAATTTGTAGATGTTCTGGCCGGTGCCGAGGGTAAACACGAAGTCCTGGCGCTCGGTTCCGGCGATTACCTTGCCGGACTCGTCAAGCTCGCTATAGCTGACGGTGGCGATGTTGTCTTTCTTAGCCTTGTCGCCGTCGTTGCAGTCGACGACGATGGCGTTGCGCTCGCGGATGGCCTC
>DAOPXQ010000125.1:0-7203 GCA_035352395.1 Treponemataceae bacterium
ACCAGAGCCTTGAGCATTCGCTTCGCGAAAGCTCAGCATTCGCTTCGCGAAAGCTCAGCATTCGCTTCGCGAAAGCTCTACCGTGTGAAGGAGCGTTAGCCAGCTGGATATGATAAAGGCTTTTTTTGGACGTTACTGGATTTGAACCAGTGACTTCTACCGTGTGAAGGTAGCACTCTACCACTGAGTTAAACGTCCAAAAAAAGCCTGTATATGTTCGGCAAGGCGGCTAACGCCGCACTCTACCACTGAGTTAAACGTCCAAAAAAAAGCCTGCTATGTTCGGGTGGCATCATAGCAAGCTTCGTTTCTTTTTGCAATACGTACCCATTGACCCGGACTACTCGAGCGGCTTTTCGCCATCGAGGGTTTTCGGGATATCGGAATAGATCTCCGGAACGAAGGTCGAGCGGGGATGGGTCATATTCTGAATGTTCAGGAACGCGAGGTTGGCGCCCTGCGCGCGAACGAGGGTTTTCGGGTTGCGCGTCAGCGCGTCCCAAGCGCGGGCGGAATCGGCGAGGAGCGCGAGCGCCCTGCCGTTTTTTTGCGAATCGCCGGTGCGAGCGGCGAGCCGATTCAGGATGACGCCAAGGTTGTTCGCGCTATGCATATATCGCTCGACGAATTCGCCGTGGTCCTCGCGAATCTGCGGTAAAAGGACGCCCTTGCGAATCTTCTCGTTCTCCAGGTTATCCATAAGACGCTCGTAAAGCCCCTGCGCGGCGAAGTAATCGCCTCGCCGGAACAGGGCGTTCCCGTAACCGAACAGGGTATTCTGATCGTCGGACTCGCGGGAATGGGCGACGGCAAGGTCCGCGATCGCGGACTCATAGTCCTGCTTCTGATACTCGACGTACCCGATGCGATACCTGATCGACGCGGTGTCGTTGAGCTCGCTCACCGCCTTTCGGTAATTCACGAGCGCGCTGTCGAGGTCGTTCGAGACGAAGTAATCGACGTCGGCGTAATCGGAATAGAGGACGCCGATCCTTCGGTCCTGCCTGACCGAGCGATTCATGCGCTGTTCCTCGTAGAGGGAAATGCCGCGGGCGTAATAGCTTTGCGCGTCGAGATAGCGCTTACTCTGGATCAGAGCCTCGCCCGCGAGACGGAACGCGTCGACGTGGGTAAAGACGCGCTTGGGGGACATCGTGGTCGCGTCCTCGAACAGGCGGAGCGATTCCTCGAGCGCGACGGCCGCGAGCTCGTACTTGTAGTTATAGATCAGGAAGCGGCCCATATTATAGTTCGCCTCGGGGCTCGAGCGGTCGGCCTTGAGCGCGCGCTCAAGCAGTCGCTTGACGTCCTCGATGCGGGAGCGTAGCGCCTCGGAGTCTCCGGGCTTTGGGTTATAGCGTTTGTCGATCAGGTATCCGCCGAGCTCGACGAGGTCCGCCGCGCCGATCTTCGCGCGCTTGGACATAAAATGATCCTTCAGAGGAAGCACCTCGGCGAGATTGTCAGTGCGGATGAAATAGCGCATCATGCGCGCGAGGAACGGGTCCTCGGGGCCATAGCGCTCGATGAGCGTCGCGTACGTAAGCCGGGCGGCCTCGAATTTCGAGGGATCCTCCTCGGCCCAGTCGAGGTAGTTGTCGCCGAGAAGCAAAAGCCCATCGCGGTCGTTGACGAACTCGACGAGCATGCGGCGCTTCAGCACCTCTTCGGCCTTCTCGAAATTGCGCAGCTCGGTTCGGAGCATCTCGGCGTACTCGAGGTATCCCGAGCGGTCGCGGGGGTAGCGCGCGACGACGCGCTCGTACATCAGCTCGGCGTTGATGAATTGCTTATGCTTTCGGTACGCCGAGGCGTACTTAAAATACCATTTCTTCTTTTCCCATTCCTTGACGGCGAGGTCGAAATACTCGATCGACTGCGTGTAACGCGCGTCCTCGATCGCGGCGTAGCCCTTTTGGTACAGGGTCTCGGCGACGATCGGCTTATAGATGAATCTGTATCCCAGAAATACCGTGCACGCGACGAGGACCGACACGAGGGTAAAAAGGGTCGCGGCGGGAAGTATCCGGTTCTTGATGACGTACCGGAGGGAGGATTTTTCCTTCTCGTATTCCTCGACGCTCTTTTTCTCGAAATCCTTGGGTATGACGATGACGCGTGAGAGCGCGTCCTCGAGCACGTGGGCGACGCGCTTGACGGAGGCGTTGTTGAGGATCGAATGTACGAGCTCCATCTTCTGGAGCTCGGTTCCCGCGGTGCCGGAAAGGTACTCTTCCACGGCGATGCGGAGGTTAAGGGGATAAAGCGCGAGCAGCGCGAGGAATTTCGCGAGGTCCGACTCGCTTATCTGGAGAGGAATCTCCTTTTTACCGCCCCGCTTGCCGCCAACCGCCGCCGTCGGGAATTCCGAAAGGGACGCGCGCGCGGGCGTCGAGGTAAAGTCGGAAAAGCCGGGAATGTGGAATTCCTCGTCGCCCGATTCCGATTCGCCGAGGCTCGTCTTGAGAAAATCCTCGTCAAGGCTAAACCCGTCGAAGCCGTCGATCGCGGCGGGCTCTTCCGCTGACGTCGATTCGTCGATATTGAGGTCGGCGGGTATGGTAAAGTCCGCGAAGCCATCGCCGAAGGCGCTCGCCGGGGATTCATCGCCGACGGAGGGAGAAATGTCGCCCGGCGGGGGAAACGCGTCAGCCGCCCCCGCAGGCTCGGAAAGATCGGGAAGCTTAAACTCGTCGCCCAGTTCCAATGGTTCCGGCTCTACCTCGCCCGCTCCGGCGTCTTCGCCAATCGAAGGTACGCCGAAATCCCCGAGATCGCCGAGATTATCCAGATTCCCTAAATCAAATTTGCCAACATCGCCTGAGTCGCCCGATTCACCAAGCTCGCCAAGTTCGCCCAATTCTTCCGGCGTTTCCGGTTCCGCCTCTTTCGACGGCGGCAAATCCATTTCGATTGAAGGAGTAAGATCGGCGAAATCCATGCTTTCAGCCGGCTCCGGGGTAAGCTCCTCCGGGGTAAGCCCTTCCGCCGAAGCCCCGTTATCGAACGATGGCAGCTCAAATCCACCGGAGGGGAACGTTTCGTCCGGCAACTCAGCCTCGGGCAGTTCTGCCACGGGCTCTTCTGTCGCGGGTTGTTCCTCGCCCAGCGAGGGCATCATAAAACCGTCATCGGCCTCGTTCCGGCTCGCGGTCACTTCATCGGCAAAGCCGGAAAGGAGATCTTCGGGAATGGCGAATTCATCGGCCGCGGATTCTGAGGCTGGCGCGGATTCAGGCGCGGTTTTCGCGCCGGCGCTATCGGAAGGCTCGCCTAGATCGAGCGAGGCGAGAAGATTCTCGAAATCGGAGGATTCGGGAGGAACGAAACTCGACTCCTCTCCCGTGGGCCCCTCTTCCGAGGTACCACCGCCAAGGGATGAAAGGAGGTCGTCAACGTTAACCTGGGACGCAAGCGGGGCAGACTCGTTCGGCATCGGGAGCTCATCATAGATTTCGCCCCGCTCCGCGGTCACTTCGCGCTCGTTTCCCAGTTTACTGAGTTCTTTCCTGAAGTATTCGAGTTCCTTTAATCCCGGCATGTCATTCCTGTTGGCAACAGAGTATATCTGATAATCGGTTTTTAATAAGAGGACTTTAGCGGACGGTAATCCTCAAGATTTTGAAGGATTTTCCGACAATTGTAAAGAACCATCATGAAAAGAATCCTTACGCTAATCATCGCCATGGCGGTCGTTACCCTGTCGGCTCACGCCGCCGGAATAGAGGCGGCCACTTACGATAAACTCGTCTCCACGGTTTCGCGCGCCCGCGAACCCGTCGTCTCCGGCCATTACGTCGTCTTTACCGCGAAGGGAGACGCCCGTTTCACGGGCATCGCGTTCGAGCACGAAAGATACGGGACCATTCATCCCTTCAAGCGAATCGTGCGCAAGGGGCCGGACGGCAAACCGGAGGTCGACGCCTCGGGAAGAAACGTCGAGCCGGTGCTTTTCTTCATTGGCGAGATCCCGCCGGAGATGGACCGATTGCGCTATCGGATAGTGATCGACGGGCTTTGGACTACCGATCCCCAAAACGACTTAAGCGACTACGATTACGACAACGGCATGATGGTTTCCGTCCTTCCCGTCGAGCGCTATGAGGTATTCGAAACCTCGAACGTCAGCAAAAACGCGGTGCGTTTCACGTACGAAGGGACGCCCGGCGAATCGATAACGGTCGCGGGAACCTTCAACAACTGGGATCCCTTCATGTACGACCTTACCGAAGTTTCGCCGGGAAAATACGAGCTGACCCTGCCGCTCCCCGCTGGAACCTGGTATTACGCCTATTTCCAGGGAACTAGCCAGCTCCCCGACCAAAAAAACCACAACCGCGTCTACACGAAAGACGGCCGCGTCGCGTCCGTCGTCAACGTCGAGTAGGGTCCGCCTTCCGCCTTTCGGCGGCGAGCTTTACCGCGTTGTAGGCGCCGTCGTACACCCCGTCCTTCCCGTTTCTCACGATATGCTCGCAATACAGCTCGGGAAGCTCCTTATCCTCGATAAGGAGCTTTAACGTGCGATGGATGCCCGTCACAGACGCGGTCTCAATCGTGCCGTCGCCGATCTCCGCGCCGCGGATCGCGCCCCAGGCCTCATGCCTTCCCACCCGCTGGATAAAGAGCTTCGGCACCGGGTAAAACGAAAGCTCGCTCGGCTTCGTGATCATCACGTCGGACACCCGCATCAGGAGGTTCGTCGCGTAGACGGCGCAGTAGAATTCCTCGTGGAGGAACACGTGAATGCCGCGCACCGGCCGGACTGAGGCCTCGGCGACGAACGCGCGCGTTTCATTCCAGTCCGAGTGCATGGTCCAGGTAAGCCCGGCCTGCCTCAGCATCGCCTCAAGGTCCGCCCATCGGCCCCTATGGTCGCCCATATTGATGAGGAGAGAAACCTTTCCCGCCTCGATGGCGTCCTTGCAGTTCCGCGCGATGTCCGCGAACCGCAAAACCTGAGCGCCCGCGCCGCCCATGGTAAGGAGGAACCGCCGCGTCTCGCCGTCGCGGATGCGCCTGACGCGCGCGTCGCAATCCTCCTCGATCCCCTGAACAATCTCGTGATCGATATAATGTCCGACCATCTTCATCCGGTCGGCGGGCATCGTGTGATCGAGCGACATCCCCTGCCCCATCGAGTGGAACGTGCGATAGCCCATATACGCGGACGGCGACTGCACGACGTGCGTGCTGCCCTCGACGATATGGAAGGCGAGCGGATAGTTGTCGGGGATGATCGTCACGACGTCGTCCATCCCGGCGCTCACGGCGGCGTGCCCGGTCCACGGATGGGTCGAGAAGAAGGGCATGTCCTTAGGAATATCGTGATACAGGGGCACGAACAGGCGAGATAGGGCCGCGTCCTCCGCGGAGAACGAAAGGCGCTGCGCCGCTCCGCTCGTCACGTAATCCCATACGTACCGATTAAAGAGCTTCGACCGCTGCGATATGCGCGAGCCGAGGTTATACAGGTCCTCCAGGTGCTTGATCGTCTTGCTCGCGGCGGTCCGCGGGAACGACATGAGGTCGAGCCAATACGGGGTATACCCCATCGAGCGCGCGGCCGACGCTATCGCGATCGCCATGCGGCAATGGCCGAATCCCATCCGGATCGTCCCGATCACCATGCCCTTCTCCGCGTCGAGCGTGTCGTCGGCGCCGGCCAGGTTCGCGCCGGGCGAGGCTCCGTCCTTTAAGGTCATGATGCCAAAATCCTCGTATCCATACCCCTCCGGGCAGGCGACGAGAGAGGGATGAGAATCGGGGTTAAAGTCGAATTTCTTGGCGTAGTGGGCAAAGCGCCGTTCGGCGCCCTTAACGATTTTTCCGGGAAGCAGGTTCCCGTAAATTGTCTTCTTTTCCATGCCGTCCATTGTACGCCAGACCGACGCGAATTGCACCTGGTTTCGCGCGCTTCATTTACCTTGCAAAAAAGAAGCGCCATGCCGTATGATCCCCTTGATGAAAGCGGAGCGACTCCTCGCGATACTGACCATCCTCCTCAACAGAAAAAAGGTTTCCGCCCCCAAACTCGCCAAGGAGCTCGAGGTGTCCCTGCGGACGATCTACCGCGACGTCGAGGCGCTGGCCGAATCCGGGATCCCCGTATACGCGACGCAGGGAAGGGACGGCGGATTCGAGTTGATGGAAGGGTTCGCGATGGACTCGCAAGTGCTCGAGACAGGGGAAGTGTCTCGAATACTCGCGGGACTCAAGGGACTTCAGGCAATCTATCCCGACCCGGGCATGACGGGACTCATCGAGAAATTCAGCCTTATGCTGAGCGCGTCCGCGGAAAAGGGAATCAAAACCCCCGAAAACCACGTCTTTATCGAATTATCCCCGTGCAACCGCGAAAAGAGAATCCTCGAGCTGATCGAGTCCTCCATTGCGCGAAAAAGCGTCATAAACGTCGAATACTGCGACACTCGGGGCGATCAAACCTCGCGCATCGTCGAGCCCCAAGCGCTCGTCTTTATCTGGCAATCCTGGTACGCGTACGGCTGGTGCGGGCTCAGGCGCGATTTCAGGTTGTTCAAGATCTCCCGAATTCTCTCGGCCGTGGACGTTAACGAGCCGAGGCAAGGACCAGAGGTCGATCTTTCCACGCATCCCTGGAACCGCCATTGGAATACCGTTGCCCCGGAAGAGATCGTCTTCCAGGCCGAACCGAGAACGCGCGCGAAGCTCGGCGAGTTCTTTGACGTCTCGGCGATCCGGGAACTGCAAGACGGCTGGTTCGAGGTCAGGACGATTTTCCCGGTCGATGAATGGATAATGTCGTACATCATGGGATTGCCCGGCGCGGTGCGGGTCTTGGAGCCAGAATCCCTCAGGCGTCAAATTCTGGAGAGGGCCCTGTTGATCTCAGCGAATAACGATAAACAATGACAAAGGATGACAGCTATAGCCTGCTAAGATGCATCTATAAGTACCGATGTAGGGGGATTTAGATGAAAAAGATGATAGCGGCCTGCGGGATCGACTGCGAAACGTGCAATGCGCTTATCGCCTCGCGCACGAACGACGACGAATTGCGCAAAAAGACGGCGGCGGAATGGACGAAGGCTTATGGCTTCGCCTTCGAGCCCGGCATGATCAACTGCCATGGTTGCTTCGCGACGGACGGGGTCCAGGTCGGCCATTGCGCGGAATGCGAGATGCGCAAGTGCAGCATCGCCAAGGGCGTCGCGAACTGCG
>DAOPXQ010000126.1:0-7174 GCA_035352395.1 Treponemataceae bacterium
CATCCAGGTAATGGAGGGTATAACGATGGCTGAATCAGGCAAAGCACCCACAGTCACGAAGGAGATTGAAGAACTCCGACTCCAGCTCGCTTACTACAAAAAGTTAAGCGAAATCTTGGAAGCCGAAAGCAAAGACGTAAAAAAAAAGCGCGTTGCCGAGCGATTCAATCACTCGCAACAGAAGGACATCCAGTGAAGCGGCTATGTGCAATCGCTGACCTACCACGGAGTACCTTCTACTTCAGACTACAGCCGAAGCCTCGGGAAAAGAGTGATCTCGTACTGCATTCACGGCTGCAGGAGAGTCAAAACACACTCAATTTCACCTACGGAGCTAAAAGAATGGCATGGTATCTTCTGGAAACGTATGGAGAAATCTATAACCACAAAAGAATTGCGAATCGGATGGCTCTTTGGGATTTGCATGCCAAAATACGACGCCGACGACATCCTGACAGTTACTACCGTAAGCAAAAACTCGAAAAAGCTTCCCTTCCGACCAATCTCCTCAACCGCGATTTCACAGCGGCACGCCCAAATCAAAAGTTAGTGACCGATGTGACCTACTTCCGTGTTGATCAGGGTTGGTTGTATTTGAGTGCTATTCAAGATTTACACAATAATGAGATTATTGGTCATTCCTTCTCGCGACGTTTAGACATGAAATTTGTTTTAGCAACGGTAGATAACGTGCAGAATAAGGCCTCATGGAACGGTGCCCTTTTTCATTCCGATCGTGGTTGGACATATACAAATCCATCGTTTACCGAAAGGCTCGCATCATTGAACCTAACGCAAAGTCTTTCCCGGATTGGGAACCCATGGGACAACGCAGTAATCGAAAGTTTCTTCGGCTTATTGAAAAGCGAGATTTTCTATACGGTAAAACTGCGACTTTCAGCAGATCAGCTGCAAGGAATCATTGAACGATACATCGAGTTCTACAACAAAGAGCGTATTCAAAAGAAACTAGGCTACCTATCTCCGTTTCAGTATCGGAAATTGATAGCCTAGAAATCAATATGTCCAAGAAAATGGGGTCAGTTCAACTACATTAACCCCATGTTCTTTTGCCGCGTCCGTAACGCCACGCCACACCGCTTCCTGATATCCGCTGATCCCGGTAAGGGAATCGATAAATAAGCCTATCGTCATATGACGATACTACATCCATTTATTGCGTTATGAAACATTTACATCATAAAGTTTTCCCTTTTATTTACATAATAAACGCTATACTGTGTCTATGAGGCATGATTTGGCGCAATGGGCTCAAAAGATCGCGTGTTTTCTGATCGTTGGGCTAATACTCGCGGCCAGCTCGCATTGCGAGCCGATCGAGGCGGTAAAGCTTCGCGGCGGATTCGGGCTCGAATGTCGGGGAGTCGCGGGAAACGCCTTTGGCGCGTATTTCTCCGCCGCGCTCGATACCCAACCGGTGACGCTGAAACTGGCCATCGAGGCGGACGCCTGCTCGTCGCAGCTTTCACGCGCGTCCGCGTTCGACTTTCGCTCGGGCATGGCGGAGATCGGGACTGGCTCTTTCCTACCCGGCCCCTTCGACGCGCGCCTTCGCGCGCAGTTCGAGCGGTATGCCCTTTCGCAGGCATCGGTCCTTTCCGTCATTCCGCTGCTTTCGTTCGACATTGACGTCTTATACATATCCGCGGGACTTAATTTCCGCACCTTCTCGATGGACGAGGGAACCCCGCTCGATCCTTACTTCTCGGCATTCGAGCGGCAGTTCACCTTCGAGATCGGCGGAAGGATACGCCCGACGGGCAAGCTCGTCCTCGGGCTATCCATTCGCAACTTCGACGATTTCCGCGCGGAAAGCTACGCCTCGATCGCTTATCGCCTTGACTGCGGCCTTTCGCTCGACCCGTACGAAGTCGGCGCCGAATTGGGCGTCCAGCCCGCGGGCGCGAGCTCTCTTTCGGCGACGGGCTCCGGATTCTCCTTCAGGGTTTTCCTCGGGAGGCGGCTATGAACAAGGAAGCATCACGCGCTATCCGCGCGAGTCAAGTTGCCCGCGCCGGCGCTTTTATATTTCTGGTTTGCACGTCACTATCCGCGCTCGTTTCCTGCAACGTCGATCTGCTCGGTTTTTTCGGCTCAGTCTCAGAGCCGGACGGGCGCTTCGCTGAAAGCCGATCGATGCCTCAGCCGGCCGACGTCGCCCCGCTCGCGGACGACTTCTCGTTCATTTTCGTCTCCGACCTCCATATCGAGGGCGGGACCCATTCATACTTTCAAGGGCTCAAGGACCGGCTCGACGAGGCGTCGTTTATCGTCGTCGGCGGGGACATTTCGCAGAACGGGCGCAAGGTAGACGTCGATCGTTTTATCGCGGAAGCCTCGGCGATCGGCGTGCCCGTGTACGCGACGATCGGCAACCACGACCTCTACTCGGGCGGTTGGGATAACGCGCGGGCCATTGGACCAAGCTCTTTTTCGGTCAGGGTTGGGAATTCGGCACGGCTCGTTTGTCTCGATACGGGAAACGGAACGCTCGGGCGCGCGCAGGCGGACTGGCTTGAGGAAACGCTCGCCGGCTCCGCGGAGGGCACGGTGATCGTCGCGACCCATATGCATTTTTTTATCAATGATTGCTTCGAGACACAGCAGCTCACGTCGCCCGAGGAAACGGCGGCGCTACTCTCGCTCTATCGCCGGTTTGGCGTCGACTTGGCGCTCTGCGGGCATTTGCACAAGAGCGAAGGCAGGATGATCGGATCGATGCGTTACGCGATCAGCCCGAGCTTTTTGGATCGCGCGGGCGACGCGGGCTACTTATTCGTGACGTGCGCGGGCGGTGTAATAAACGTCGAACGCAGGGCGTACTAATTGCCGCGCCGCGCGCTCAATCAAGAATCGCGAGCGCTTCCCACACCGACGGGTCTTCCTGTCCCAACCGCCAGAACGAAACGTTCTGAACCGATGAGTCCTGATACATTTTAGCGCGCGCGAGGATCGAGACCGAGTCCTCGAAGAAAACCCTAACCTTAACCGGCTGAACGTATTCAAAGCTCGGGATACCGTCTTCTCGGGATATCTCGGTTACGCCGCGCTCCTCGATGATGCGCGAAAGACCGGAAAAGCGATACGCCTTCGACAGGGTCGCGTCGCCCCAAGCCCTGCCGTAAAAGGGTATTCCCATCACCAGTTTATCCTTGCCAATTTGCGGCAGGGCGTAGGCGGAAACCTTTTTGCACCATTCGATGGACGCGATGGACCCGGGCGCGCTGCCGCTCCAGTGCTCGTCGTACGCCATGACGATGATTCGGTCGGCGATGCGCGAGATGGCGGCGTAATCGTACGCGTCGTCCACGGTCTTCGTCCGCGCGGGAAGCGCCACGCTGAGGGGTTTCTTGCCGATACGTTCCTTTAAGTCCGAAAGGAAAGCGATGAAATTCTCGCGATCGGACGCGGGAACCAACTCGAAGTCGATCTGAAGCCCGTCAAAGGGCTTAACCGCCTCGGCGATCGAGTCGACAAGGCCGGCGCGCATCGGAAGGTCCGGGTCCAGGCAAAAATGCGTAAGGGCCTGATTGGTCACCTCCGCGACGACAAGATGGACGCGGCCATGATAGCCCTTAAGCGTTGAGCGCTTGGGAACGTACGAGAGCTTGCCGAAACTGTTCAGTCCCGCGCCGAAATACCCCACGTCGGTTATCGGCATCGAGCGCGACAATCCCGCTTCCTCGCCCGCCATCAGATATGCCCAAATCTCGGTAAACTGCGCCCGCTTCAGCTCGGCGGAAGGCTCCGGCATCGTCGCGATGTTGGCCGCCTCGACCGATCCTTTTTCCGCGGATGACGCCGGGTCGGACTGCCCCCCCGAAGCCCAGAGAGATACCGATAGAGAGCACATCAGAGTAAAGGCCGTAAACGAGACAGCGAATCGACGCATGCGGGTGACCATCCTTATATGTTTTGTTCTGCGACTATAAACAATTATACCACAACTCCGCGCAGGTTTAAAAAACAAAGATAGTCAACCACCGTTCAGGGAACCCGCGTCAACGGAAATTTCGATGATACTCCGAGAGCTTTGCCTTTCCGGAGGTATATAGCGCGTCGGACAGGCCGACTTTAAAGGCCTCGAGCATGGCCTTGTCGGAATCGAAACTCCAATCGGTTTCCTTATTCTGATTGAACCAAACCCAAGCCCTAAGATTGGGATACTTATACTTCACCGTGGAAAAGAAATCCGCGATCCACGCCTTTTTGTCACCGCCCTTCGACGTGCTCGCAACCTCGCCGACCATGATCGGCTTACGCGGCGCGTAGCGCGCGATATCGGAGAACGGTTTGGAATAGATCTCGTCGAAGGTTTGCCATGACGTGGTTTCCTTCGACGCGCCCCAGTTGTACCCGTCGACGGCGATCCAGTCGACGTAATCGTCGCCGGGGTAGTAGGCTTCTGCGACGTTGAACTCCTCCTCGGGAACGCTATTCGCGTTAGGGGACCAAAGCCAAATGACGTTTCGCGCGCCGGCCTTCACCACGAGATCATGAACGCGCCGATACGCCGAGACGTAAAGCGCGGTATTATTCCCGTTTCGAGGCCCGCTCCAGGGATACCAATTGCCATTCATCTCGTGTCCCCACCGGACCATCACCGGCTTCCCGAAGGCCGCCGCGTCCTTTCCCCATTTCTGGATGTATTGATCCCATTTCCCGGACTCGATGTCCGCGAGGGTTATCGAATCCATATTGCCCGCGTACCAGGGCTCCCACACGACGAGCGGCATGATCCCCAGCGCGGAGATATGCCCGCAAGGCGGAAAGTCGGCATGCCAGTCGCTGAACTGCATGATGATCGATGGCTTTGCTCCATAGTTTTTTTCCATTCGGTCAAGGCTCCGCGCGTTCGAGAAAACGCCCCAGAACACGACGTCTTTTCCGTCTTTCGCGATCTCGTCGCTCGGCGTGCGGGAGTTCTGCCCCGAACACGAGGCGAAAAGAATAAGGCATACCGCGAGCGCGACTCGCCTAAGGGAAATTTTACTCAGCGTCGATTTCATTTTCCTCTCCATGTTTGGGCAATTTTGCCACGCATTCCGCCCAGGCCGCAATCGAGCTTTCGCTCGAGTCGAGGGCCCAGTCGGCCTCCCAACTCTTGCTCTGGTTAAACCACAGTATCGCGAAGACCTTCGGGTACTTAACCGGAAGCGTCTCGAACATATCCTTAATCCATGCGGCCTTGTTCCCGCCGCGCTCGGTAGAGCCTACTTCCGCGATGAACAGCGGCTTATCGATCGCCGAAAGCGCCTCATACGACGCGGAAAAAGCATCGTCAAAGCTCCGCCATGAGGACCAGTCCTGCGAGGTTCCCCAATTATATCCGTCGATTGACAGAATATCGACCCACTCGTCGCCGGGATACGTGCCTAAAAACGAAGTCCCCGTCGGGAGATCGTTCGTCGTCGTCCAAACCCAACGGACGTTGGGGACGTCCATATCGCGGAATATCGTCACGATATGGCGCCACGCGTTGATGAGCCCATTTTCCGTGTTCCGCGCGCCGCGTTTGCCAATGCCCCAGTCATACCAATCGCCGTTGGCCTCGTGCAGCGGGCGAAGCCAGATCGTCCTCCCGTCCTTTTTAATCCCGCGCGCGTATGCCTTAATATACGCGTCTGCCTTGCCGGCGAGAATGTCCTGCGCCGTAAACCCATTAGCCATCCACGTCACCAAAAGAATCGACCCATTCCGTTCGGCGACGTCCAAATACGGTTTCGTGCTAGACCAATCGTTAGTCTTCCAAACCGCGAAGTACGATATAATATCGACTTTCCTGTTCTGTAGTTTCTGAAATGCCTCAACGTTCTCTTTGGTTGGCTGGGGATACTTTCCGGGACCGCCGACCCAGGCGCCGATATCAAGCGCCTGACAAAGCCCAATAACGGCAAGAAGAAAAAGGCTTATGAAAGCAAACTTCCTAATGCGAAAACTCATCGTACCCTCCCCGACAGCGCGTTGATTATACCATACAAAAAAAGGCCCGGCGGAATTCCGTCGGGCCCCATAAGAATCTTTTACATCGCGCGATTTGGTCTCGCGCCTCAATCGCTCCCCGCGGAGGACCGAAGCCCTCCTGAGAGACATGGGCCTATTTCTTTCCGGCCTTGCGATTGTTGCTAAACTCGATGACCTTGACCATAACCGCGATGAGGGCGGCGGTCAGCATCGAGATGGCGGCGGCTATGCCGTAGGTCACGAGCGCGACCGTCATTCCGTCCATATTCTGCATATTCCTGACTCCTTACCGTTATTCGCGAACGGTCGCGAGGAGCTGACCGGACTCGATCTGGTCGCCCTGCTTTACGTTGATGCTCTCGACCACGCCGGCAACGGCGCTGTTGATCGGGGTTTCCATCTTCATCGACTCGAGCACGAGTATCGACTCGCCGGCGGAGATCTTCTCGCCGGGCTGCTTGTAGATGCGGAGCACGAGGCCGGGGAGCGGCGACTCGATCCTGGTCTGCGCGCCGAACGCGCTCGCGGCCTTGGTCGGCGCCTTCGCGGCGGCCTCGGCGGCGCGGGATACGGTGTTGACCGTTCCGTGCGCGACGGTTCCAACCTTGAAAAGCGTGGCGCCCGCCTCGATCTGGTCGCCCTGCATGATGTTCATCTCCTGGATGATTCCGGAGAAGGGCGAGTTAATCGGGTTTTCCATCTTCATCGACTCGATGACGATGACGGTTTCGCCGACGGCGACCTTATCGCCGACCTTTTTCTGCAGCTTGAGCACGAGGCCCGGGAGCGGGGACTCGACGGAATGGCTCTCGCTCACTCCGGGGGCCTCGGCGTCCTTCGGGAGGATCGCGGTCTTCGCGACGGCCTCGGCGTCGATGCCGTCCTTGACGTTGAAGCTGTAGGACACGCCGTTGATCATGACGGTGTTGCCGGCGAACTTCACGCCGTAGGACTTGTTAGCGAGGGTAACGGTGACCGCGTCGCTCTTCTTCGCGCCTTCCGCGGGTTTCGCGGCGGCTTCGTCGGAAAGCTTGCGCACGCCGACCTTCGCCCCGCCCTTAAGGAAGAGGATTCCCTTATCGGCGCACGCGGCGGCGATGAAGAGGTTCTCGTCGGTGATGGGAAGCGAGGCGTCCTCGAGCATCTTCTTCGCGGCCTTGAGACCCTTCTTGGGGTTGCGGTCGTTGAT
>DAOPXQ010000127.1:0-7159 GCA_035352395.1 Treponemataceae bacterium
TAACCGACACGTCGAGGTCCCCGAACACGGATAACGCAAGGGTTCTCGGAATCGGCGTCGCGCTCATCATCAGGGTATGCGGCTCGAGCCCGCCGCTTTCGGTTCCCTTCGCGACGATCGCGCCGCGCTGGAGGACGCCAAAGCGATGCTGTTCGTCGATGGCGACGAAACGGAGGCGCGAATAGCGGACGCCGCCGGAGAACAGGGCGTGCGTGCCGATCACGAGGTCTATGCGCCCCGCCGCAAGCTCGCCGAGGAGCGTCGCCCGTCCCTTCGCCTTGAGGTTTCCCGTCAGGAAGGCGATTCTCACCCCGATGGGCTCGAGAAGTCGCGCCGCGTTGTCCGCGTGCTGCCGCGCCAAAAGCTCTGTGGGCGCGAGAATGGCGCATTGTGCGCCGGAGTCTATCACGCGCAGGCACGCGAGAAAGGCGACGAGGGTTTTTCCCGACCCGACGTCTCCCTGTAACAGGCGCGCCATGGCGGATTCGCCGTCGAGTTCGAGGTTCATATCGTCGAGCGCGCGGAGTTGGTCCCTCGTAAGGGCGAACGGTAGCCTTGCGATAAGTTGGCTTTGCCTTGGGGTAAAGCTACTTTGAGGGGTGAACGGCGTTTCCTCGCCGCCGACGTCCGATTCTCCCGCGACGGGAACGTCGATCGCTGGGAGCCTGCCGCGCCGCTCGAGCGATCTCTGTCCCATCGCGTACTCGAAGAGAAACAGTTCCTCGAAGATAAGCGCGTTTCGCGCCGCGGTCGCGGTGCCGAGATCGCGCGGGTTATGCATTGATTCGATGATCTCGCGTTTCGAGGGAATGCCGTTCTCGGCTCGTACGGACTCGGGAAGCTCGGAGTCGATCCCCTTGCAGTATTCCGAAATCGCGCGGGCGACGGTTTTTCGAAGCTGGGCTTGCGTGATCCCGGCGGTCAGCGAATAGACGGGGAGCACCGAACGAGCGCTCGTCTCCGCCGGCTCGATCTCGAAGCTGGACGACTGTAGTTCGCCATAGCGTATTTGGAACGATCCGTGCACGGTGACGCGCGCGCCCTCGGGAAACGACTTTTCGAGGAAAGGGCGGTTGAAGCAGACGAGGACGGCGTCGGATCCCTCGTCGTCGGATATTCGAATTTTAAGGGTTTTCATCCGGCCAAAGCCGAACCACTCGTGCGAGGTTACCGTCGCGTCGACGGTGATCTCCCGCGCGGACGCGTGGGCGGATAGGGGGGAATGGACCGTACGGTCGTCCCAGTCGCGCGGCCACATGGTGAGAAGATCCCCAACCGTGCGAACCCCGAGGTTACCGAGATGTCCGGCCATGGCCGGTCCCACGCCGCGAACGCTCGTGACGGGGACTTGGATCTCCCGCGCGAACATCTATATCGGCGTATTCGCGATAATCTGGATAAGGTATCCGACGCCGATCTCGAGGCCGACGCGGAGCACGATCATGAATAGGAGCGTGACGATGAGCGAGGTTCGGTACGCGAACGGCTTTTTTCCGCCGCCGAAGAGCCCGGTAACCCACGCGATCGGCGGGTTAAGGAATCTGTCCATCATCGTCCAGAACGGCGAATAGCCATATCGGTTCATAAGGTCGTAGATTAGGCGGATCGCCAGGAAAACGATGAAGATCGTGAGCAGAAAGGAGAAAAAGGACCATGCGACTTGGAGCAGGCTCGCGAGGATGACGCCGACGGAAATCGTTCCCGTTCGCGAAAGTCGCGTGAAGATCATCGAGCCTACCGAGAGGACCCCCAGCGCGAGAATCGGCGAGAAGTCGACCACGCCGACGCGCGTGAAGGAAAACCGCCTGAACCAGTTGAGAAACGGGTCGCAAATGCCCGCGATGAACCTGCCGACGGGGGAGTACTCGATCTCCGGTACCCAGGAGAGAACGATGCGGATAAGGCAGATCGCGGAGTATACCTTGATGAGCGCGCTAATCGCGCCGAAAACCGATTGAAACATGGCCATTCCTTATTCCTTCCAGACCTGCGTGACGCCGGGCATGCCGAGCATTTGCTCGATGACCTCGTCGTTCGCGGAGATCTGGATCTGGTTTGCCGCGCGCACGACCCAAGGCCTGTTACGCGCGTTCATATGGAAATATACTGAGCATCCGCCCGATGATTCAAATAAAAAATCGCGGAGTGCCTGAAGCTGGGATTCGTTTTTAACCCCGGCGTCCAGCGTTATATGCACCTCGCGTATCGCCTTGGCTTGGAGGTCGTCCGGGTTGAGCCAGGCGTCGACGAGGAAGCTCGGCGTGTCGCGGCTCGTGTCCACCTTCCCGGTGAGGCCCCAGACGGTATCGGGCAGTATTTTGTCGCGGCACTGTTCCCATGTTTTCGGGAAGAACGTCAGGTCGATTGTACCGTTAAAATCCTCGAAGGTCCCGAAGCACATCCATTTGCCCGTCTTTGTCTGATAGGGCCGAGTCGTCTTGATCATGCCGACGATGGTATAGGCTTTGTCTTTCTGCGCGCGCTCGGGATAACGGATGTCCAGGGTAGACGCCTTCTCGTGCGCCTTGCGGTAAGCGTCCAGCGGATGGCCCGAGATGTAGAAACCGATGAGCTCCTTTTCCACGCGGAGTTTTTCCATCTGAGGCCAGTCCTCGACCTCGTCGAACTTAAACTCGGCGAATTCCTGTACGCCCGAGTCCTCGAAGAGACTGACCTGACCGAATCGCGTGGCCTCTTTTTTATGCGAGGCGTATTCCGCGGCGCGCTCGAGGTTGACGAGCAGCGTCGAGCGGAACGTCCCGAGGCAGTCGAAGCTTCCGGTCTGGATGAGGACCTCGAGGGCCTTCTTGTTCACGGAATGGAGGTCGACGCGGTCGAGGAAGTCGAGGAACGACAGGTACGGCCCGTTCTTTTCCCTTTCGGAAACGATGCACTCCGCCGCTTGCTCGCCGAGACCCTTAATACCGAGGAGCCCGTAGACGATGTGCCCGTCGACGACGGTAAAGTACGCGTCCGAGCGGTTGACGTCCGGCGGGTCGATGGGTATCCCCATCTTCCTGCCCTCGGCGATGTACTCGGGCAGCTTGTCCGTGGAGGTAATCTCGTTCGTGAGGTTGGCCGCGATGAACTCGGCCGGAAAGTTTGCCTTGAGGTAGGCGGTGTTATACGCGACGACCGAATACGCGGCCGCGTGACTCTTATTGAAACCGTATCCCGCGAACGGAACCAGAATCTCGAAGATCTCGGCGGCGTGGTCCGCGGCGAAACCGTTCTTGACCGCCCCCTCGATGAACGGGATTTTTTCCTTGGCGAGGACTTCCGCCTTTTTCTTACCCATGGCGCGTCGCAGCAAGTCGGCTTGTCCAAGAGAGTAGCCGGCTATGCGCTGCGCGACCTGCATAACCTGCTCCTGGTAGACGATGACGCCGTAGGTTTCGGCGAGGATGTCCTCCAGGCAGGGATCGGGGTATTTTATCTTCGATGGGTCGAATTTCGACTCGATGAATTGGTCGATGTACGCCATCGGTCCCGGACGATAGAGCGCGTTCAACGCTATGATGTCTTCCATCTTGTCGGGCTTGGCGCGCTTCAGGATGTTCTGCATGCCCTGGCTCTCGAACTGGAATATAGCGGCGCTCTTTCCCTCGCTGAGCATCTTGAATGTCGCGGGGTCGGAATCGCTGATTCCCTCGATGGTAAAGTTCGCCAGGCTGCCGCCGCGTTTCCTGATCAGCTCCTCGGTGTGCGTGATGAGCGTGAGCGTCTTGAGCCCGAGGAAGTCCATCTTTACGAGTCCGCAGTCCTCGATGAGGTCCATCGTGTACTGCGTCGCGATCTTGCCGGTCTTGGAGTCCTTGTAGACGGGAACGTAGTCGGTGAGAACCGTTTTGCCGATGACCATGCCGCACGCGTGAAGGCTGGTGTTGCGGTTCGCGCCCTCGAGCGCGAGCGCGATGTCGAATAGTTCCTTATACCGCGGGTCCTCGCGGAGCGGAGCCAACTGGCCGGAGCCCTGGAACTTCGGGTTCTCGACGAAGGCGTCGATCAGGTGCGCCTTGAGATCGTCCGGCACCTGTTTGGTGATCATGTTGACGTCGGTGAGCGGGATTTCGAGAACGCGCGCGACGTCCTTTATCGCGGCCTTGGGCTTGAGCGTTCCGAAAGTGATGATCTGGCCGACGTGGTCGTCGCCGTATTTATTGCGCACGTACTCGATGACTTCCTGCCGCCGCTCGAAGCAGAAGTCGACGTCGAAGTCCGGCATCGATATTCGGTCAGGGTTGAGGAATCGCTCGAAGAGCAGCTTGTACCTGAGCGGGTCTATGTCCGTGATCGTCATCGCGTACGCGACGATGGAACCGGCGCCCGATCCGCGGCCCGGGCCTACCGGGATGCCGTGCTGCTTCGCCCAGTTGATGAAGTCCCAAACGATGAGGAAGTAGCCGACGAAGTCCATCTTCATGACGATGCCGAGCTCGTAGTCGGCGCGCTTCCTGATCTCGTCTGTGATGACGGGATATCGTTTCTTCAGTCCTTCGTCCACGATGTGCTTGATGAACGCGTTCTTGTCCTGATACTCCGGGGGAATATCGTATATGGGGAGGATCGGACCCGGCTTGGGGATCGTGAGATTGCACATCTCGGCGATTCGCGCCGTGTTTGAGAGCATCTCGGGGTATTCCGGGAAAAGCTTAGCCATCTCGTCGGCGTCTTTCAGGTAAAATTGATCGCCGTCGAATTTCATGCGGCCCGGTTCGTTTCTCGTACGCTTCGTTCCGATACAGAGGAGGATGTCCTGCGCGACGTAATCCTTCTTCTCGGAATAGTGCGCGTCGTTCGTGACGACCATCGGGATGCCGAGCCTGCGCGCCATCGCGATGAGTTTGGGCGCGACCTCTTTTTGCTCCCGGATGCCGTGATCCTGCAATTCAATAAAGTAGTTATCGTCGCCGAAATAGTCGCGATACCGTCTGGCAAGTGCCTCCGCCTCGGCCGTCTTTCCGCTGAGCAAGAGGGACGGAAGCTGCCCCGCGAGGCACGCGGAGAGGCAAACGAGCCCACCCGAGTATTGGCGGATCAGCTCCTCGTCGATGCGGGGCTTGTAGTACATTCCCTCGGTGAACGAACGCGAGGTCAGCACCATGAGGTTTCGGTAGCCTTCCTCGTTTTTCGCGATCAGGATCAAGTGGTAATACTTCGTGGTATGCTCGCCGCCGCCTTTTTCC
Organism: Treponemataceae bacterium; assembly: GCA_035352395.1. Lineage (GTDB taxonomy): Bacteria > Spirochaetota > Spirochaetia > Treponematales > Treponemataceae > Teretinema. The sequence continues at coordinate 5,187 of DAOPXQ010000127.1, forward strand.
GCGCGGTTGCCGGGAGCGACGTAGAACTCGCAGCCAATGAGCGGATTCATGCCCTGCTCGCGGCATTCGCGATAGAAGCGGAGGGCGCCGAACATGTTGCCATGGTCGGTGATGGCGATGGCTTTTTGTCCCATGGCCTTCGCGTGCGCGATCATTTTCTTGTAGGAGGACGCGCCGTCGAGGAGGGAATAATCGGTGTGTACGTGGAGGTGGACGAAATCCTGCATTGGTCGATCATATCATGGATTTGAGGTGTTCGTCAGGGACGATATATCAAGGTTTCTATACCGACCGGTAGGTATAGAAAAGGCTAGTATACCTACCGGTAGGTATACTAGCTTGCTCATCCTTTCATAATTCCCTCAGTTTGCTATAAAATACCCCCATGAGCGACCAGAAAAAGACAAACGCCATGCGAATCCTCGAATCACATGGCGTATCATTCAGCACTACTTCCTACGAGGTCGACGAAGAACATCTTGACGCCGTGACTGCCTCGGCAAAACTGGGAATAGACCCAAACCGGGTTTTCAAGACCATCGTGATGAGGACCGATTCGAACGAAATCTGCGTATTCTGCGTTCCCGCTAACGCGGAAGTTAATCTGAAGAAAGCTCGCCTCGCGAGCGGCGCGAAGGAAATCGGGCCCGTTCGCCCGACCGAGCTATTGGGCCTAACCGGTTACGTTCGCGGCGGCTGTTCCCCGTTGGGTATGAAGAAGAAGTATCGCACGTTCATCGACGAAACGGTCATTCTCCACGAGACGGTTTACGTGAGCGCCGGTGTTCGGGGAACCCAGCTCGTGCTCGCTCCGGAAAGTCTCGTGTCTTCCGCCGACGCTACCGTCTGCGATCTCGCGCTCGCGTAAGTCGCCGCGGGTTAAGGTTGACATCCATTGCCCATTAAGCGCACAATCTTATAATAACAAACAGTAAGGAGACTCTTTTAATGAAACCCGAGTTTTTACGGAGCTTGAAGGGATATTCGGCAAAATCCTTTCTACAAGATATTTCCGCCGGCGTAATCGTCGGCATCGTCGCGTTGCCGCTCGCGATCGCGTTCGGTATCGCAAGCGGCGTATCGCCCGCCCAAGGCATTTTCACGGCGATCGTAGCGGGCTTTATCATCTCGGTCTTCGGCGGTAGCAAGGTGCAGATAGGCGGACCGACCGGCGCCTTCGTCGTTATCGTCTACGGGATCATGCAGCAGTACGGCTACTCGGGCCTCGTCATCGCGACGATGATGGCCGGCGTGCTGATCCTGCTGCTCGGCGCCTTTAAGCTCGGCGGCCTCATTAAGTTTATCCCCTATACGATTATCACGGGATTTACCGCGGGTATCGCTGTCGTTATATTCACCTCGCAGATCGGCGATTTCCTTGGTCTCAAGACCGGAAAGGTTCCGGGCGATTTCATCGGGAAGTTGGGCGCGTACGGCTCAGTGATCGGTACTTTTAATCCCTGGGCCTTCGGCATCGCGCTCGCGTGCCTGATCGTCATCTTCGTCTGGCCGCGCGTCAGCCGAAAGATTCCCGGGTCGTTGGTCGTCATTATCCTCGCCACGGTCGCGGTTCAGGTTTTCTCGATTCCGGTCGACACGATCGGTTCGAGATACGGCTCGATACCGACGACCCTTCCGGCTCCCGCGCTTCCCGCATTTAGCTTCGAGCTCGTCCAGAAGATGTTCGGCCCCGCCGTCTCGATAGCGATCCTCGCCTCGATCGAGTCCCTTCTCAGCGCTGTCGTCGCCGACGGAATGATCGGCGCGAAGCACGACTCGAATATGGAACTCGTCGCGCAGGGCCTTGCGAATCTCGTATGCCCGCTCTTTGGCGGAATACCGGCCACCGGAGCGATCGCGCGCACAGCGACTAACGTCAAGAACGGTGGTCGCTCTCCCGTCGCGGGCATCGTCCACGCGATCACGCTGCTTTTAATCCTTCTGTTCCTCGGCCGCTTTGTCGTGTATATCCC
>DAOPXQ010000128.1:0-7149 GCA_035352395.1 Treponemataceae bacterium
TGAAGTCGCTCCATCGGTCGACGTTCTTTTCCCCAAACTGATCAACGGAGACATTGATATAGGCATTCTTCCGCCGAACGTGGCGGCGAAACTTTATAACCTGAGCGGAAAATCGATTCTCGTCGGTGCCGTCGTGGGCAAGGGTATGCTCAGCGTCGTGACGAGGGACCAAAATATACATTCAATCAAGGACCTGGTTGGTAAGCGAGTCATCGCCGCGGGACAGGGCTCAACGCCCGAATACGTTTTCAAGACCCTCTGCGCGCGTAACGGCGTTCCCGACGACTCGATCGATCTCGATTTCTCCATTCCGACACCCGAAATCGCGGCGGCCCTCGTCTCCGGCAAGATAGAATACGCGTTAATACCCGAACCTTTCGCGACCGTCGCCATCATGAACGGCTCAACCGGCGATCGGCCCTTACGCCGCGCGATTATGATAAGCGATGAATGGGCCGCGGCCGGGCTTGGTAAGGATTTCCCGATGACGCTTTGCGTGATTAGGGCGAACTTCGCCCGCGCGCATCCTGAGGCCGTCAGGGAATTTCTTTCGGCATACCGAACGTCGATCGAATGGACCGTCGCGCATCCCGTCGACGCGTCGCCGTTCGTCGAGCAGGCGGGAATCGGGATCAAGGCGCCCCTTGCCGCCAAGGCGATACCGTATTGCGGACTCGTCTACGTTCCGGCCACCGACGCAAAAACGGAGATCGAGGGATTACTGAGCATCTTTCTGACGCATTCCCCCGAATCCATCGGCAAGAAATTGCCCGACGCCGGATTCTACCTTAAATGACCAGAAAGACCCTTATCGCGGGCTCGGTTTCAATAGTCGTTCTGCTGGGCCTTTGGGAAATTCTCGCGAGGTTGTACGGTTCCAATTTCATTTTACCGTCTCCGATCGCGGTCTTCGGCGATTACGCGTCGCTGTTCCAGGAGCCAGGATTCCCCGCGATTATCGGCGCCACATGCGTTCGCGGGATTCTCGCATTCGCGATATCGTTCGTCCTCTCTATCCCTCTCGGATTCGCGGCAGGAGCCTGGCCAATCGTCGATTCCGTAATAAAACCCTGGATGAGCGTGATCAAGTCGACGCCGGTCGTCGCGTTTATCATCATCGCGATCCTTTGGCTCGGCTCGGGGACGGTGCCGATCTTCGTTTCCGTGCTAATGACGCTACCGGTCATGACCGAGGCGGTCGCCGCCGGAGTGCGCTCAAGCGACCCCAAACTGCTCGAGATGGCCCGCGTGTACCGTTTCGGCTGGCTGGATCGCATGCTGCACATTCAACTTCCGTCCGCGCTGCCATACCTTCTCGGCGGCGCCGGATCGAGCCTTGGACTTACGTGGAAGGTCGTCGTTGCCGGTGAAATTCTCGGCATGCCAAAGCTTGGCATCGGCAGCGCGATGCAGACGGCGAAAATTCATTTAGAGACCGCCCGCGTGTTCTCGCTGACGCTCGCCGCGATCGCGCTAAGCGTCGCGACGGACCTCGCGTTCGGGGCGCTCGTGCGCGCGTCGCGCAGGCATTCGCAGATTAAGGAACGCCCCTGATGGACATAAAAAACTTCAGCGTTTCGCACGGTGACGCGGTCATTTACAGCAATTTCTCGGTCTCGTTCGCCGATGGAACGGTTACGGCGATACTTGGTCCCTCGGGTTGCGGAAAGACGACGCTCCTGAATCATATCGCGTCCGGCGCGATCGGCGCGCGCGTGTCTTACATATTTCAGGAACCGCGGCTTATTCCCTGGCGCACGCTTGAGAAAAACATCATGTTGTCGCTCGGACAGCCATCAGCCGAGAATAGGGAAAGGACGAGGGAGTACCTGCGCCGCGTCGGGCTTGAGAAACGGGCAGGGGAGTATCCCGATCGTCTCTCCGGGGGCGAACGTCAACGCGCCTCCATCGCCAGGGCCTTCGCTAATCCAGCGCCGGTCCTCCTCATGGATGAGCCGTTCCAATCCCAGGATCCCGGTCAAAAGAAAGCGCTTATCGAGCTCGTTCGGTCCCTTCAGATTAACGAGCCTCGCACGATCATCTTTGTCTCGCACGACGTCGCCGACGCAGTCGCCATGGCGGAACGAGCGATAATCATCAACGGCAGGCCCGTTTCCGTCGTGCTCGACGCGCGTATCGACGATGGCAGCGAGCGCATGCTTTCAGAGGTACTATCATGTCAACGTGCGGAATGGTGAACAACAAGCCGATCATACGAAGGCTCGCGGCTTTCGCGAGAAAAGACGCGGTATTGATCATCGCGCTGGTATGCGCTGGCGTTTCCTCGGCGTTCGTGCCGATTGGCCCATCGTATCTTGATTATATAGACTGGAAGGTTCTGTCCTGTCTCTTTTGCCTTATGTCGGTCGTCGCGGGACTCAGGGGATTGGGCGTATTCGACATCGCGGCGGCCGCAACCTCTCGATTCGCGTCCGGCGCGCGAATGATCGCCTTTATCCTCATTGGGCTCACGTTCTTTCTTTCCATGGCCATCACGAACGATGTAGCTCTGATAACCGTCGTACCGTTCTCGCTCATTATGCTCAAGAACGTCACCCGCTCACGTACGCGAATGACCGTCATTACCCTGCAGACCATCGCCGCAAATGTCGGCAGCTCGCTCACGCCGGTCGGCAATCCGCAGAATCTCTATCTGTTCTCGCATTATGGCATGGACGCCGGAACGTTCTTTTCCGGTATTTTCCCGATCGTTGCCGTCGGAGGGGCGCTCTTATTCGTCGCCATATTCACCATACCGAACGAGCCCGTCCGAAACGACGTTGGTCCTCACAACCACGGTCCCCAGGCAATACCGATGATCGTCTACGCCGTACTATTCGCGGCATCCGTGCTTTCCGTTTTTCGCGCGCTTCCGTATATCCCGGTTACCATAGTGGTTCTAGTCGCCGTCGTGATAATGGACCGTAGGATATTGCGTCGCGTCGACTATTCGCTGTTGCTTACATTTGTCGGCTTTTTTATATTCATCGGAAACTTGCAAGCGATCGAAACCGTCCGGGAATTTCTCATCAAAGTTTCTTCTTTTGATATCACGTTGGTTAGCGCGATCGCGAGCCAATTCATCAGCAACGTACCCGCGGCCCTGTTATTTTCAAGATTCACCGACGACGCCGTAGGGCTCCTTCGGGGTGTCAGTATCGGCGGACTCGGGACGCTGATCGCGTCGCTCGCCAGCGTAATCAGCTACAAGTTTTTCTGCGCCGAGCGCAAGGAAGAAAGCCTTGCGTATTTAGGCGTCTTCACGTTTTGGAATGTGGCGTTTTTCTTGGTTCTATATGGGGTTCAGCGACTTATATGAGTGGGGGAAATGGTGCGTTTATCCGAAATGTACCATACTATCTACTGCGCATAATGTATATTCTGTCTCGTATTATATAGTCCAAGAATATCATCTTCATCAATTCCTTAACTTATCATTTTATTAAAAGCATCAAATAATTGAGGAAACTTCGTATATCCGTCGAATGCCGAGAAATGGCCGGCGTCGGGAATTTGCACATAATCAGCGCGCAGTGAATCGCGTACTTTTTCGGAGAGACGCATCGGCACCAGAATATCGCTTGTCGATGAAAAGACGATCGCTTTGCCGACGCGGCGAACGATCGCGTCGTAATCTGGCTGGACGGCGGTGAACGAATTGACGATCGGAAGCAGCCGTAACGGCTCGTCGAAGCATGATACGAGTATGACGCCGCCAATTCTCGTATCGTCGGGCAAGGACTCGATGAAGCGCAGAAGAGTCACGCAGCCAAGGCTATGGGCTATAAAATAGGAATTCTGATCGACGTTCCCCGATTGCGACTTCAACGCCGAGAGCCATTTAGCGAGTCTGGGAATTTTCGGCGTCGGCATTTTAACGGTCGTTACCGGAATGCCGATCTCATCGTTGATCGATCGGGAAAGCCAAGGAAACCAATCGCTGCCCGGATTCGCGCCGTAACCAGGAACGAGGATAACCTCTTTGGCGACGCGAGACTGGGCCACTATTGATCTCCTTGCGACTGTGTATTCTCATCGGCAACCGAGGCGAATACCTCGAAGAAATTTACGGGAATCGTATTTCCAGGCAACGTCGCCAGTGACTCGATTTTCCTGATCGCGACCGCCTCAAGCGCCTGTATGCCGCAAATCTCCGCGATAAGGTCGCGCAGTTTGCGGTCAAGCGAGAACGGAACGGTAACCTCGTATGCCGCCGTGGCGCCGTCCGCCTGCGTAAAGCGAATAGACTCGTTCGCGGAGAGAAACTCCGTGAAGCGCGCGTCGGCGACCGTTTTATCGCGCAAGGCTTCGTCATAGAACGTATACCTGTAGGTATTACCCCAGAGGTATTTCGAAAGCGCCTCGCGACGCACATTCCGCGAAAGATAATACGCGAATACCCTCGTGACGCGCAATCCGCGCGGCAGTGTTTTCTCGAGTTCAGACTCGATCTCGTCAGTCGAAAGTTCCTCGGAAAGCATGAACGAGGAGATCTCGCAGCCCGAGCCAATGCCGAGAGAAAGGCTCTGCGCGAGCTCAAAGCGCGGCAAGGGGTTAAAGCCTTCCGTATAAATAACGGGAAGCCCGGATCGCTGAAATGCCTTATTCCATATTTCCACGAGCGCGAGGTGCGGGATATACGCGGCCTCGCCGTCTTTCGAAAACTCCATGATAACGCGCTGAACCGCCTCGGGCCCGGAAGGCCGCGGCTTTGAGTTCGTTACCTCAAAGGCTTGCACGGGATTCGCGGGATTTACGATATTCGCGGAAACGGCGGATTCCTCCGGAACGACGGGTACCGGGGGATCGATGACCTCGACGGAACGTTTCGTCCCGCAGACGCCGCAAGGATCGCCGCACGAAGACGAGCATGCCGACGTCAATTCCTGCGCGTCCGACTTAAGTTTTTCGCGACGTAAAAACGCCTTCGACGCGCCGAGATTGACGCCGTCCCAGGGAAGGTCCTCGTCGAGGGAACGTTCCCTCAAAGTCTCTCCCGCGACGTCCCATCCCGCGGCAGCGATAGCCTCTTTCCAGAGATCCGGTCGAGCCCAATCGTCCCAAGCGTCCAGCCTGCAACCGCGCCGATACGCGTCGAGGATGATGTCCCCTACCCGTTCGTCGCCGCGCGACATCATCCCCTCGACGAAGGAATTGAACGGCCTTGGCGAGCTTACCTTGAAGCGGCCTTTCGGGAGCGATCTATGAATGACGGAAAGTTTCCTCTCCGTTTCCTCCAGGGTCAGTTGCGGCGACCATTGATACGGGGTATGAGGCTTCGGGATAAAGGTGCCGATATTGGCGTTGCACTGCATGCGCGTCCGATTTTGCACGTCCAAGAGAAAATTGACGATTTCGGTCTCCTCGAGGAGACCGCCCTTCTCGACGGGAAGCCCGATCATGAAATAAAATTTCGCCTGGCTCCACCCGCGGCGTTTCGCCTCAAGGAGTATCTCTACGATCCTGTCGCGGTACACCTCTTTATTCAGGGCCAACTGCCAGGCGTCGACGGGGGTTTCGATCGCGAAGGTCAGGCCGCTTTTCCGGATCTCGGACATTTTCTCGAGTAGCGGCAGGGTGAAGGAATTAACCTTAATCGACGGAAGCTGAAAAGACACGTTACGCGAAGAGAATCGGTCCGAGAGCGCGGAGAGTAGCGAGTCGATCCCTCGGTAATCGCCGGACGAGAGCGACATCAGGCTTATCTCGCGATACCCGCCGACGGAGACAAGTCGTTCCACGTCGCCGCAGATTTTGTCGATGGATCTCATTCTCTGGGGGCGATAAAACATTCCCGCATGGCAAAACCTGCAGCCGTTCGGGCATCCACGCATGATCTCCACGGAACCATGATCGTGCACAATCCGCATGTTTGGCAGAGGAAAGAAAAAAGCCCCGTTCGCGTCGCCCGAGAATCCGTCATGGATCGCTCGGCGGGCGCAGACCTTTCCCGGTCCAGCGGCTTTCGCCTTTGCCTCGGTCCATACCGAGGGATGCGACGCTATGCGCTCCAGAAGCGCCGAGCGGCTTGCGCCCGCTTTTTTCATGCGCGCGAGATCGGCTACGAAATCGAAAAGACCGGCCTCCGCCTCGCCGATGAAAAACGCGTCAATGAATTTCGCGAGCGGCGCGGGATTCGTCACGCCGCAGCCTCCGGCTATGACGATAGGATCGCCCTCGCCGCGCTCTGAGCACGCGAGGGGGACGTTGCCCGTGTCCAAAATGGCGAGTAATCCGGTAATTCCGGGCTCGTACCCAATGCTGACGCCGATGACGTCCGTTTCGCAAAGGGGGATTCCGCTTTCCAGCGTGTAGAGGGGTAGTCCTCGTTTCTTAAGAAGTGCCTCGAAATCGGGCGCAGGCGCGAACACGCGCTCGCAGCGCACGCCGTCGAGTCGGTTCAAGCCGTCATAGATGATCTTGATCGCGAGATTCGACATCGCGATCTCGTATAGATCGGGAAACGCAAGCGCGAACGTGAGGTCAGCCGAATCCTTGACGACCTGGCCGAACTCTCCGCCCAAGTATCGAATCGGATTCAGGACGGAGACCAAATCGCGGCCCAGTTCCTCGACGGGTCGTATATGCTTCATCGTTAGTTCTCCATCGCGCGTCAGTGCTCGAGTCGGCGCATGTTAATGCTGATAAGGAGGCCGGTCGCGATCATCGCGGTCCAAAGGGAAGAACCGCCGTACGACAGGAAAAGGAGCGGAATGCCGGTTATCGGCATAATGCCCATTACCATACCAACATTGACGATAAAGTGGAAAAAGAACATAGCGACGATACCCGTGGCTATAAGCGAACCGTAATTGCTTTCGGTCTTCTTGATGATAATGAAGGTGTTAGATTGCCATCTGAACGTATGGATATTGGCGTAGGTCGATTCCCTGTTTATAATCAAGATCAAGCTAAAATCGCTGTAGATAAAGCTATCTCATATATGAACAATGCGGTTAAAGGCAGTTGGAAGAACCAAGTTGTATTTTTAGCTGATGATGGCGATAATAATTTACATGTAAAAGATTGTGATAGCGTGGCCGAATTAACCATGCGTTTGCATCCTGAATTGCTAGTTCGTAAACTTTATTTGGATGCTTATACACAAGAAGTTTCGGCATCGGGTGAAAGTTACCCATTAGTACGTGA